>NZ_JBHFNQ010000006.1:0-20938 GCF_041929345.1 Floridaenema aerugineum BLCC-F46 | reverse complement strand
ATAAATAAAGTGAAAACTGAGGCGGGGCGGGGGGCCCCCCCCCAACAAACACAGGAATATTTTTTGGTGGGGGTAAAGCCCCCCCCCAACCCAAAAAAAAAAAAATTAATTTTTTTTTTTAAAAAAAATATTTTTATAATTTTTTTTTTTTGGTGGGGGGGTTTTTTCTCCCCACCCAAAATTATTTATTGTTTTTTTGGGGGGGGCAAACCCCCCCCGCCTCAGTTTTCACTTTATTTATATCTACCTGCTTAATTGTAGCGTATCAGAGGCATATAGCGATTGTTTTTGAGCTATGGCAATCCCAAAGCGATGGCGAAAACTCTTTCTTCTTGTCCTTCCTGTCTTCCTGGTGCAAAAATCAATCTTTTTTACCAAACAAATCCGAGCGCTACAGGAGTACGTAAAAATATTAACTAATAGCTTGTTCAGAGGTGCTGTTAATGTCTACTTCTCCAATTTTAGAACAGGGAACAATTAGTAATAGTGACGGATTAAATGAGTTTAACAGATTATTTAATAATGATGCAGCTGCGGCTGATGATGCAGGTTTAAAATTGAAAGTTTATTGGCAGAGGTGGGCAACGGCTTTTGATGGTCAATGGTTTGAACCAACAGAAAATAATGCTAAAATTTTGGTCGGTAAAAAGCTAGCTTCAGAAATAGAAAAGGCTAAGTTTAAAGTTGCGGAAACACTTAAGTTAGCTTTGGCGGGTGAAACAGTACAAGCGCCTGTGACTCCACCGACAACTCCCGTGAGTAATGAGGAAGCAATAGCGGCTTTTTCCGCAATTTTCAAAAGTCAGCAAATAGCAGATAAGGAAGTAAAAAAGTTAGTTAATAATTGGGAGAAATGGGCGATCGCATTTGGCGGAGAGTTTTTGGCTGCTGATGACTACAATGCTAAAGTTGTGGCAGGAAGACTAATTGCTAAAGCAATGAATGATGCCAGAACAAAAGTTACTAACGCCATTATGCAAGCAATTGCTGGCAAGTCAATTGCTCCATTTAGCGAAATAGAAACCCCTGAAATTAATCAATTGCCAATGCAGTTGGAACAGGCGAAAGACAGATTGCAGATTTATAAAAACTTTATCACTATTGGGCTGAATAAAGGAGCCAACAAAGACAAGCTTGCTTTGTTATATCAAGGTGTACAAACTTCTCCTTATAAAGAAGAAATTAAAAATTATCCCGAACGGTTATCAACTAAAGATTATCGCCAAAATGTGGGGGGTAAAGATGCGGAAAAATCCGAAAAATTTAGTGCTTATCCGCCAGTGGGAGAACTGCCAAAATTTGACGAAAAAGGTTTGAATTTCTTGCATGAAGATATTAAAGAAGCTTGTGTTTGTGTAGCGAGTTTTGAGACGGGAAATTTGCTAACTTATTGGTTAGGGAGAAATGCTTTAACAAAAGGACAATTTTGGAGTGCGACAAAAATTTTACCCATTCTCCATGTTGTCTCTAGAGTCAATGCTAATTCACCCAATACTGATATTGATGATTGTGTGATTCGCGATCGCGATCGGCGCAAAAGAGATGTACCATTTTATGAGTTAGCCTGGGATGTGGTTAGTTATGGCGAAAGCATCGCTAGTTCTAATTCCTTAGCAGCTATGTTTAAGCGCTTCGAGACTCGCCAAGGATTAGAAAATTGGGTGAAAAAAATTACCGGAAACAACAACTTAGAATTTCGCGGCGGATACGGTGAACCACCTTATCTTTCTCGCCCAGAAATTTACGATTTAAAGCAAAAAAAAGTTGTATTATCTAGCACCTCAGAAGGCACTCCCGGAGAAAATTTAGTCACCGCTTATGATTTAACTCGCTGTATTACCATGTTAGGTTGGCATCAACATCTACCCGGGGAAATAAAACTACCAAATGCCCAATGGAATAGTTTAGAATGTATCGTGAGAGCAATGGGAACCGATGCCTGTCGTTATACTGATTTGGCAATTAAGCAACTAGGATTAGATAAATTTATTAGTTCCCCAGTAATTATTTCTAAATTGGGAAATGGCTATAGCAATAGTAGGAATAGATACGAAATTGTTTATGTGATGCTGATACAATTCATTGATAAAATTTCACAGCCTGAAAATAATTTACCTAAATTGAGAAGTTTTGCTTTAACTCTTAGAGGTGCAAGTAAAAATGCTGTACAACTTGATTCCAGAATGGCAGCCGAAGTAACAGAAATTTTGCGGCGAGTAGTAACTGATGAGCTAGTTTGAATTGCCAAAAAATTATTAAGAGTTAGAAAAAATTGTTACTCGCAGAAATTTTGTATTCAAATATACTAAAATTCAGAGGGAGAAAGTCTAAAATAGCAAATTTCAGTTACCGAAACCCCTATCTATAGACTGATTAACTTGAGGAGTAGAGCGAAAAGGATGAGCAGAGAAATTAGTCGGCGCAAGTTTATTTTGTACGGTTCTGCCACATTAGGGACAACTATTTTATTGAAAGCTTGTGGTAGTAGTAGCACAACCTCAACTACACAAACTCCCGCAGCAACAACTCCCGCAGCAAACACAACTCCTACAGCAGCACCAGTAGTTGCTACCGGAGACACAATTAAAGTAGGAATTTTGCACTCTTTAAGCGGCACAATGGCAATTAGTGAAAAGAGTGTTGTCGATGCTGAACAATTAGCAATTGAAGAAATTAACAAATCTGGCGGTGTTTTAGGTAAACAAATTCAACCAATAGTTGAAGATGGTGCTTCTGACTGGCCGACTTTTGCCGAAAAAGCTAAAAAATTAATTGACCAAGATAAAGTGGTGACTATTTTTGGCTGTTGGACTTCTGCTAGTCGCAAAGCAGTATTGCCAGTTTTTGAAGAAAAGAAACACATGCTTTGGTATCCTGTGCAATACGAAGGACAGGAATGTTCCAACAACATTTTCTACACTGGTGCTGCACCCAACCAACAAATTGAACCTTCTGTAGATTGGCTGTTACAAAATAAAGGAAAAGACTTTTTCTTAATCGGTTCAGATTACGTTTTTCCCAGGACGGCAAACACAATCATTAAAGCGCAAGTACAAGCTAAAGGTGGCAAAGTTGTTGGGGAAGATTATTTGCCTTTGGGTAGTACCGAAGTCACCCAAATTATTAGCAAAATCAAACAAGCTTTACCCAACGGTGGAGTAATTTACAATACGCTCAATGGCGATAGTAATGTAGCATTTTTCAAACAAATGAAAGATGCTGGATTGACACCAGATAAATATCCTTCTATGTCCGTTAGTATTGCCGAAGAAGAAGTTAAAGCCATTGGAGTTGACTATCTTAAAGGTCATTACGCCGCTTGGAATTATTTCCAAACAGTTGATTCACCAGAAAATCAAAAGTTTGTTCAAGCTTTCAAAGCTAAATATGGCGCAGATAGAGTAACAAACGACCCAATGGAAGCTGCTTACATAGCTGTTTACTTGTGGAAACAAGCAGTGGAACAAGCTAAAACTACTGACATTGAAGCAGTGAGAAAAGCCGCTTTAGGACAAGCTTTAGTTGCGCCCGGTGGTAAGGTGACTATGGATACTAACCACCACATTTATAAGACAGTTCGCATCGGTGAAGTTGGTGAAGATGGCTTGTTTAAAATTGTTTCTGCTAGCACCGCACCTGTTAAACCGATACCCTGGAACCAGTATGTAGCAGAAACTAAGGGGTATTCTTGTGATTGGTCTGACCCCAGCAAAGGAGGAAAATTCCTGGTGAAAACTTAAAAAATAAATAGTTTTTGGGTGGGCTTGGCTCACCCATTTTAGTGAGTAAAAATAGGGAAAATTATCTAACTTGTTTGTGGAGGTAAAGGTGCAGTGGTAGAATTTTTGAATGTAATATTTAACGGAATTAGTATTGGCTCAGTTTTATTAATTGCGGCGTTGGGTCTAGCCGTAGTTTTCGGGTTGATGGGTGTAATTAATATGGCTCACGGCGAGTTAATTATGCTAGGGGCTTATACAACTTTTGTCGTACAAAATGTTTTTAAGGGTTGGGGAAGCCCTTTATCTGAAACATATATTATTTTTGCCATACCAATGGCTTTTTTAGTTACGGCTTTGGTGGGATTATTATTAGAAAAAGGTGTAGTGAGATTTCTTTATGGTAGACCGTTAGAAACTTTACTAGCAACTTGGGGTGTCAGTTTAATTTTGCAACAGTTTGTTCGCAGTGTTAACTGGGTTTTAGTAATTGGTATTACCTTATTCTGTTTATTATTTTTTGGTGCTTGGTGGGTGGTGTCTCGTCGCCCAGATTTTGCCAGAATTCGCAACTTATTTTTCACAATAATACTACCTTTATCAGCAGCTATATCAGTAGTAGTAGGTGTGGTTTTAGCACAAACCTACCAATTAGCTGTGACTCAGCCTTGGTTTGGGGCGCAAAATGTTAACGTTACTGCACCTAAATGGTTACAGGATGGTTTAAATATTGGTGCTTTACGACTTCCTTATACGAGGTTATTTATCATCTTTCTGACTATTTTATGTGTGGCGGGAATTTATTATTTCTTCCAACGTACAGCCTGGGGTTTAAGAATTCGCGCCGTTACGCAAAATCGCAGCATGAGTTCTTGTTTAGGAATTCCCACTCAAAAGGTAGATGCTTTAACTTTTGCACTGGGTTCGGGTTTAGCTGGAGTGGCAGGTTGTGCGATTAGTTTGTTAGGTTCTGTCGGGCCAAATACGGGACAAAATTACATTGTGGATACCTTTATGGTGGTAGTTGTTGGTGGTGTGGGAAAATTAGTTGGTAGTATTGTGGCAGCGTTGGTGATCGGTACTGTTAGTTATGTTATTGGTTCCAATGCTTTAGCACCTTTAGTATCAGCAATTCAACCATTAGCAGATTTCTTTACTTTCTTTGCAACTACCACCATGGCAAAAGTTATGGTATTTGCTTTAATTATTGTGTTTTTACAAGTGCGTCCTGCTGGTTTGTTCCCGCAAAAAGGTCGCACGGTAGATGCTTAATTGGGTTGGGAAACTTTGGGTAATTAGAGTCAGTTAATTAGTCAGGAGGGGAGAATGCCAGAGAATGAAAATAAGTCAAATAGTCGGAAAATTTATCACTTTCCTCGCGTGCGGAAAAGAACAGAAAATTGGCAAGTTAAGGAAATTGTTGTTGAACCTGTAGCTGCAAAGGATACAATGCCAAAATTTCAGGGGTTTAAGTTAAATCCCGGTTCTAGTAAACACAAATCTATTTTAATAGAAGCGGGAATTGTGGGTGCGATCGCACTAATTACCATCTTCCTCATCCCCCCTTTACTAACCATTGTCGGACAAGCATTTCGCGTCAGTTTACTCGGACGTTTTCTCGCTTTAGCAATTGTCGCTTTAGGAATTGACCTCATCTGGGGTTACACAGGAATGCTGAGTTTAGGTCATGGGGTATTTTTTGCTTTAGGTGGTTACGCCTTAGCAATGCACCTACAATTAGCACCTTTAGAACCTGGTCGTTTACCAGAATTTATGGGTCTTTACGGCGTACAAGAATTACCCTGGTTTTGGCAACCTTTCTACTCTTTTCCTCTCACTATTATCGGCGTAATTATTATTCCAGCTTTGCTAGCAGCATTATTGGGTTATTTAGTATTTCGTAACCGAATTCGCGGCGTTTATTTTTCGATTTTGACCCAAGCAGCGACGATCGTTTTTTTCAACTTCTTCAACGGACAACAAAAACTATTTAACGGCACAAATGGTTTAACAAATTACAAAACTCTGTTAGGTTTTGAAGTTAATGCACCCCAAACCCAATTCACCTTTTACGCCCTGACAATCATACTTTTAGCTTTAAGTTATGGCTTTTGTCGCTGGTTAACAACTGGGAGATTTGGACGCTTACTCGTAGCAATTCGGGATGATGAAAGTCGGGTGCGTTTTTCGGGATACAACCCCACAGGATTTAAAGTTTTAGTATTTGCAATTTCCGCCGGACTCGCCGGAATTGCTGGAGCATTGTACACTATTCAAACAGGATTAATTTCTCCCAAAGCAATGGATATTGCCTTTTCTATTGAAATGGTAATTTGGGTAGCAGTGGGAGGACGCGCCACATTAATTGGGGCAATTATCGGCGCAATTTTAGTTAACTTTGCCAGAAGTTTGTTAAGCGAACAGTTTCCCGAAATTTGGCTATTTTTCCAAGGTGCATTATTCTTATTAGTGGTGATGTTGCTACCTGATGGTTTAGTCGGTTGGTGGCGTTCTCAAGGTATTAACCAAATTAGAAGATTATTGAGAATGCCAAACCAAGCTGTTACTTATCCTAGTTTAGAAACTGACCCCGAAGTGCAGCAAGAAAGGGAAGAATTAACTGGGAAATAGGGACTGGGGATTGCGATCGCAGGCAGAGCGAGATGACAGGCAAGATGCCTATCCTACAAATATGGTAAAAATTTCTACAAATGACCAATGATTGATGACTAATTACCATGAATGCGAAAATCTTAGAAATTGACAATGTTACTGTAAGCTTTGGTGGCTTTAAGGCGCTGAAAGACTTGAATTTTAACTTAGACCAAGGGGAATTAAGAGTAGTAATAGGCCCGAATGGTGCGGGAAAAACTACTTTTTTGGATGTGATAAGTGGAAAGACGAAACCAACAGAAGGACAGGTGTATTTTCAAGGTAAAAATATTCGGAGTTTTGCCGAACATGAAATTGCTCGTTTGGGAATAGGGCGCAAATTTCAAACACCTCGCGTTTATCTCAACCTGACACCTAGAGAAAATTTAGAACTTGCTTGTAACCGGAATAAAAATGTTTTTGCTACTTTACTGCGACGAAATTCTAGTGATGAATACCGCACTGTAACGGGTTTATTAGAAACTATTGGTTTGAGTAACAAAGCAAATATTTCTGCGGGGTTACTTTCTCATGGAGAAAAGCAAAGGTTGGAAATTGGAATGTTAGTGGCGCAGTCGCCTGATTTATTGTTGGTAGATGAACCAGCAGCAGGGTTGACTGATGAAGAAACTTATAATGTGGGTGAATTACTGTTGGCTTTGGCAGAAAGTCATTCTATTATTGTGATTGAACATGATATGGAATTTGTGCGGCAAATTGCTAATAATAAGGTAACGGTTCTGCATCAAGGTTCGGTGTTATGTGAAGGTAGTATTGAAGAGGTGCAAAATGATTCGCGAGTGATTGAAGTTTATTTGGGTAAACAAGAAGAAGAAATGCCTGAAGAGAAAGAAGACGAAATAGAAGAAGTTTGATTTACTGTCGATGATTGATTAGCTATAATTTGAAAAATTTGATTTGAGTTAGCAAAAATGGTATCAATAAATAATGCGATCGCACCCCAACCAATCTCCCCTACAGAAATCTTGCTGCAAGTTTCTGGGATAAATGTTTATTACGGAGAAAGTCACATTCTCAGGAATGTAGATATCAAGATTCCTACTGGACAGATGGTTTGTCTAATTGGGCGTAATGGAGTAGGCAAAACTACTTTATTAAAAACTATTATGGGGTTACTCAAACCTCGTACTGGGACAATAAATTTTGCTGGCAAAAGTATTACTAATAAATCTCCAGATCAAAGAGCAAAAATGGGAATTGGTTATGTCCCTCAAGGTCGGGAAATTATTCCTCGCTTAACAGTGGAAGAAAATTTATTACTTGGGTTTGAAGCATTACCAAAAGGGAGAAAAGGTAATGAAAAAATTAGCGAAGAAATTTTTGAATTGTTCCCGGTTTTAAAAACAATGCTGTGGCGGATGGGTGGAGATTTAAGCGGCGGACAACAACAACAATTAGCGATCGCCAGAGCATTAATGGCAAATCCTCGCCTGTTAGTATTAGATGAACCAACCGAGGGAATTCAACCTTCGATTATTTTGGAAATTGAAGCCGCTGTGCGCCGCATTGTCCAAACTACAGGAATTTCGGTGCTATTAGTTGAACAACACTTACACTTTGTCCGCCAAGCCGATCGCTACTACGCTATGCAAAAAGGTGGTATTGTCGCTTCTGGTGTCACTAGCGAACTCAGCCAAGATGTAATTCAAAAGTTTTTGGCAGTATAATTGTAAAATAAGTAAATTATATCAAAATTCACATCAATATTTTATAAAGAATTATTATTTACAAGGAGGTTTTATACATAATAAAAAATAATAATTACTGTGAACTTTTGATGAATTTTTTTCATAAATTGTTTTATTAAAGTAATAATTGAGTTTATAGATCCTGATAACGGTCTTGCCAGCAAGCTTTGCTTGGCTGGTATTATGTTATTAAATTGCAGTCTTTGCCTATCTACCAAGCAAATGTACTTACACATTCCCGGAAAAGTGGCGGAAACTCATATAGTGAAATATAGGCAGATTAAGATAAAAATAATTAGAATTTTGCAAAGGCTCCAAACTAAAATTTTGTTCTTTACCTTTGGAGCATCTTTATTACCAATTTTATTTCTGCTTGGTGCAGCTTGGCAATTCGTATATCAGCCTTTAATTGATTTAGAAAAAACACGACTTGACGATCAAGTTTTAGCCTTTCGTGGCTACACAGCAGCTACGGCTCAAGGATTACAAGATTTGGCTAAAGGTTTTGCTTATTGGACAGATTTCTATGAGGCTATTCCTCAGCAAAACATTCCTTGGATTAAAGCCGAAGTTACTGAATCATTAGCAATATCTGCGGGTGTGGATATTGTCCAAGTAGTAAATACGAAAGGCGAAATTTTAGAGCAAAAAGGAGAAGCTTTGCGATCGCCTATCCTCCAAGAAAAAATTGCCGCTATGACGGTTCAAGGAAAATTAGTCCAAGAATTAGTCATCATCGCAGATCGGCAGTTAATAATTTTAGTGGTATCTCCCGTTTTCCGTACAGATGGTTCGGGAAATTCTCAAGGAAGTTTAATAATTGGTAAAACTTTAGACAAAGCTTGGTTAGAAAAGTTTTTAACTTTCTCTCAACCTACGACTAAATTAAAAGTTATTTCTTTAAATGGTCAATCAATCATTTCTCTTGAAAAAGATGATAATAATTCGGAAAATCAATATTTTTCAGTTCCCGAACTTTTACCTGTCATTAAAAACCGAGAATCTCTATATCATATCGATCGCCAGACAGGACAAAATACTATTTATGCTCCCTTAAAATCTAGAGATAATTTGGTTGCGATCGTCAAAATCCAAATCAATTCTCAATATTTTCAACAAGCATACCTAGCCCTTGCCCGCATAATTTTGATTGGATTAATATTATCAATTATACTTTCTATAACCGTAGCGAACTTATTAGCAAAACAGATTGGAGTACCAATCAATCAATTAGCGAAACGCAGCAAAACATTAGCCGCAGGTGATTTAGATGCTCCTATTCCAGGTGTTGGTGCTGGTGGGGAATTAGGACAATTAGCCAGCGCTTATCAAGAGATGGCACAATCTATCAAATCACTCGTTAATAACCTAGAAAAAAGAGTAGAAGAACGCACTTTAGAATTAGACATTGCACGTCTAACTTTAGAAGAAAGAGTAGAACGGCGAACTCAAGAAATTTGGCGAAAAAATCAGGAATTACAAACAGCTTCTGAACAATTAAAACTTCTAAACTCAGAATTAACAATTAAAGCCGAGCAGTTAACTGATGCTTTAATTAACCTGAAAAAAGCTCAAGCTCAATTAATTCAAACTGAAAAAATGTCTAGTTTGGGACAATTAGTAGCTGGAGTTGCCCATGAAATTAATAACCCAATTAACTTTATTCATGCCAACCTTAGTTATGTCAGCACTTATAGTCAAGATTTGCTGAATATCGTCAAACTTTATCAGCAACGTTATGACGATCCAGACATTGAAAAATATATTCAAGAGATAGAGCTTGATTTTATCATGATTGACTTGCCTAAAATCATTTCTTCAATGCAGTCAGGGTCCGATCGCATTAGTCAAATCGTCCTAGCTTTACGGAATTTCTCTCGCTTAGATGAGGCCGAAATGAAATTAGTTAACCTGCATGAAGGAATTAATAGCACTTTGTTAATTTTACAAAATCGGCTCCATTTAGGTGAAGCATATCCAGACATTCAAGTAATTAAGCAATATGGATATTTGCCATTAATTGAGTGTTATCCCCGACAAATTAACCAAGTATTTATGAATATTATTACTAATGCTATTGATGCTATTAAAGAAGGAATTCAACAGCAATTAAAAGAAAAATCTAAAACTTTTACACCTACTATTATTGTCCAAACTCAAAAAATAGATGCTGAATGGATAAAAATTAGATTTTGGAACAATGGCCCAGTAATTCCCCCCAATGTTATGAGTAGAATATTTGACCCCTTTTTTACGACAAAACCTGTAGGCAAAGGTACTGGGTTAGGACTTTCTGCTTGCTATCAAATTATTGACAAACATGGAGGAACAATAGATGTTTCTTCTGACCCAGAACAGGGTACAGAATTTGTAATTTTATTGCCTATTAAAAGTAATTAAAAAAATGGTAAATTTAAAAATCTTTAAAACACAATACGAAGGATACTGTAAAGGTAAATATAGTATCGCTGTGCGAGAGAAGTTTGGCAATGTCAATGTTTATGCTAAAAATGCACAGTCAATCCTGAATAAAGCAACAGGATTTATTGATTACTATGATTTCACGCTTAATCCTTATCGGGGTTGCCAATACGGTTGTAGTTATTGTTATGCGGCTGCATTTAGTCCTAATTCGCAAATGCGAAAGAATTGGGGAAACTGGGTAATTATTAAACAAAATGCTGCGGAAATTCTAGAAAAAGAACTAAGTAATTGGTATGACAAAAACCCTCAAAGACCTCCCATAATTTACATGAGTACAGTCACCGATCCTTATCAACCAATAGAATCGAAAGAAAAATTAACCCGTTGCTTGTTAGAAATATTAGTTAAATATCAACCAACTTTAGTAATTCAAACTCGCAGTCCCATGATTAGTAGGGATATTGATATTTTGCAAAACTTTCAAAAATTACGAATTAATCTGAGCATCCCCACTGGCAGCGAACAAGTTAGGAAAGATTTTGAACCGCGATCGCCTAGTATCCCTGCTAGACTAAAAGCTATTGGTAAACTCAAACATAGTATTCCTTATCGAAAAAATCACGAAATCAGATTTTCAGTTACTATTACTCCTTTACTCCCAACTTTTCCCGAAGAGCAAAGAAAGTTTATTAAAAAATTAGAAATTGTAGACCGCATAGTAATTCAAGAATTTCACGCCACTAGTAAACGTTCTCTCGTCGCCGGAACTAGGGAAGAAGCTTTAGCTATTAAACAAAAGTATTCTTGGTGGTATGATGATGAAAAAACTAGTTATTTAAAGTTCAAGGAAAAACTAAACTCTCTCCTGTGTGGAGTAGAAATTAAAGAAGGTAAAGAAGGATTTGGTTATGATTAATTTAATAGTTAATTTGTGGCGTTCTGTTAAGTTTTGTCTGGCTTTATATAAGGGAAACACTAACCAAGCAGAAAAAATTTTACGCCAAATAGAGAAATCAGGCGTAAAGTTAACTTGGATAGAGAAATTATTTCGTGATAAGTTACAGACCGAAAATAATTTTCGTACTTATCGACAACAAAGCGCTGCACAATACCGACAATTAAGCGAATTTCGCCAAAAGCAGGAAGATTTAGAAATAAATTCTTCTCAATTTCCTACTGCTTTATTAAGTTATATACCAGAATTTATAGAATCTTTGTCTAAAGATTTTAAGTTAATTGAGCATGATGCAAATATGCTTCAATGTACGGGAATCGCTCGGAGTATTTTTGATGAATTTGAAGCCAAATTAGCTGATTTTATTAAAGATGAGTTTAACCGATTGAGTGAGAGAAAGAATTTTTATTTATTGCTTGAAGACGCAATTGAAGACATTAATTTGCTGAAAAGTGGACAAGATCCTCAATATAAATTTGAACTGAGTCCCCATGTTTATTTAATGAGGTATTTTTTAGATAATGTTTATTGTGCTTATCTAGCTTGGTTTCTCATTTACAAAGTAGGCTTATTACCTACTAAAATTAATATCCTTGATATAGCTGCTGGTTCTGGTACAATTGCTTATGGATTAGCTTTATTATTACAGAGTATTAGCAGCTACTTACCTTTAGATCCTGTACATATTTGCTACTATTCTTTGGAGCAGCAAAAGCATTTTCAGTATCGCGGATTGCAGTTTTGGCGATCGTACATAGAACAACAAGAAACAGCTACAAATGCTTATTTTCGTTTTGACACTTCTAGCATTTTTGATTATAATTCTGAATCGGGAAAAATTCCGCTAAAATTTTTCGATTTTATAGTGATTTGTCACTGTTTCTTTTACGATCCAGAAACTAGAAGCAAATCCCAAAGTATTTATCAACAAATATTTACCAATAATCTGAAAAAAGATGGGTATGTCCTGTTAATAATTCAGGATAAAAAATTATTTAAAGCTTATAGTGTTTTAACAAGTGAAGCTCCTAAACAAGAAGAAATTGTAGTTAAAAAATTTCTCACAGATTTAGGATTAAATCTAGTTTGGTATAAGTATTTAAGTTCCACTAATAGCAGACAACCAATCGCTAATTTCGGACAATTTGCTAGAGAAAATTTAGCTTGCCAGAAGTTTATGAGTCCGTTGTTGCGTCAGTACTTTAATTTTAATTTTGACTCTAACTACACACTAGATGACTATGTAATCTTAGCCCAATGTGCAACCTGAAATTACCTTAAAAGATAGCTGAAGACTAGGAATAAGTTCTAACATTACACAAATCTGATATATTAAATTTGTATATATCATCAGTATAAAATAAAATGTATCTACACGGATCGATCGCCAAAAAAAAACAAAAACAACCACAGTAATTATCTTCTATGTTCAAGATTCTTAAAGCCCCCACTGTACCAGTTCCACCATTACAACGCTTTTCTGTAATAGGAACAGCTGATGCTATCCATGCTGGTAAACCTTTAATCTTAGTTATAGACAATGAATTTAAAGTCACAACTCCAGCTATTAGTAGTGAAGGAACTTGGCGTTTTGATTTAGCATTGCACCAGCCTGGAAAACACCAATTAGCAATTTTATTAGACAACGACCGCCTAGAATTATCAGTTCAAATAGGCACAACAGCAACCGCCGAAACTGAAAGAGCAACTCAGCCAATTTCTCAGCCAATTTCTCAGCCAATTTCTCATTCTCAGCCAAATACCATTTCTTTAGAAAAATTGGTGCGACAAGCCTACGACAAAGGATTTTCTGACATTCATTTATGTGTAGGTAAAGCCCCACGTTTTCGCAATCGCGGACAAATGGAAACCAGTAATTATCCCGTAACTGATGAAGTTACATTTATGAATTGGCTGAATGAAATCCTGACAGAATCAGAAATTAAACAATTTCAAGAAACCTTAGATTTTGATGGTGCTGCAAGTTATGGTTTTGCGCGAGTGCGAATAAATATTTTTAAAACCCTCAAAGGTTCGGCAATGGTGTTGCGGTTAATTCCCTTAAAAATTCCCAGCATTGAAGAATTAGGTTTACCAGAAGTATTCCAAATAATTTGCCATTACCACAAAGGATTAGTATTAGTTACTGGCCCAACTGGGTCGGGTAAATCTACAACATTAGCAGCTATGGTAGATTATATTAATCGTACCATGCAGAGACATATTATTACCATTGAAGACCCGATCGAATTTGTTCACGAAGATCGCAAATCTGTAATTAGTCAGCGAGAAGTAGGCATTCACACAGTCGAATTCGATCGAGCATTGAAAGCAGCATTAAGAGAAGATCCCGACGTAATTTTAATCGGAGAAATGCGCGATCGATCCACCGTCAACACCGCACTTAAAGCCGCACAAACCGGACATTTAGTATTCGGTACATTACACACCAACAGCGCCACTAAAACCATTGAAAGAATTTTAAACCTTTATGAACCAGACGAACAACAGCCAATGCTCAGTCAACTTTCTGAATCCTTAGCCGCAATAGTTGCTCAAGCTTTATTGCGAACTACCGACGGTAAACGCGCCCCCATCCACGAAATTTTAATTAACACCGATACCGTCAAAGACTACATTAAACGCGGAGAAGTAGAAGAAACAGAATCAATTATGAAAAAAGGAAATTACGATGGAATGTGTACCATGTTGCAATCAATTCATAACCTTTATTTAGAAGGTCGAATTACCGAAGAAACAGCAATGGAAGCCTCAGATAAACCCAACGAAATGAGAATTTTACTCAGTGGTGGAGAAATTTAAACAGCAACAGGGGTAGGGGCGATTCATGAATCGCCCCTACCCCCTGCTTATTCCTCGCCCCAAACTCGTAATTGCAGATACACCAAAACCAGAGTTATTGCTAACAAAACCGTAGCCGCAGCTGCCGCGTAACCAAAATCAAATTGAGCAAAAGCTTGCTCATAAATATAGTAAACTAACAAATTTGTAGAATTTAAAGGCCCACCACCTGTAACAACATAAATCTGTTCAAAACTTCTCAAAGTAAAAATTGCCGTAGTTACAGTTGCAAAAACTAAAGTAGGTCTTAAACTAGGTAAAGTAATATGCCAAAATTGTTGCCATTCATTAGCGCCATCTAACTGGGCAGCTTCATAACGATTGATGGGAATACTTTGCAATCCAGCCAAAAATACTACTAAATTAAAACCTAGTTGTTTCCAAATACTTAAGAGAATTAGTACAGGCATTGCCCAAGTAGTGCTACCTAGCCAAGGAATGGGATTGACACCAAAAGAATTTAATAAATTATTAACAGGCCCATCAGTTTGAAATAACCAACGAAACCCTAAACCAGCTGCTACTAAACTAGTAATAGAAGGAATAAAATAAGCCGTCCGTAATAGTCCTCTTAACGCCAGCGATCGATTCAACAACACCGCCAAACCTAAAGGAATAATTAAGCTAGGAATCACAGTAGCTAAAGTAAAGTAAATAGTATTACCAATGACTTGCCAAAAGTCAGAAGTGAGAATCAGGCGCAAGTAGTTTCTCGCGCCTACCCAACGCACACCAGCCGCAGTAAAATTCCCAGCAGTAAAACTAAGATAAAACAGATAGATGATCGGCCATAAAATGAAAACACCAAGTAATATAAGTGCTGGAGTTAAAAAAATCCATGCAGCGATCGCATCATCGTCTAACCAGGATTTACCATATATTTTTAGCCGCAAAATTGCCTCCCATTTGCTATGACTCTCAACAACGCATCAGCTGATTCTACCCCTAGCTTAATTTCACCCTCGATTCCGAGCAACCTTTTTATTCAAGGTGAACCCCTAAAATTAGGTATCATGGCTTCTGGGAGTGGTACAAATTTTGAAGCTATTGCCCAAGCGATCGCAGACAAACAGCTAAACGCCCAAGTCCAAGTCGTCATTTATAATAATCCTGAAGCCAAAGTAGTCGCTAGGGCACAACGTTGGGGAGTTCCCGCCGTCCTCATCAATCATCGTAACTTTAAAAGTCGCGAAGACTGCGACGCACAAATAGTCGAAACACTCCGCCAGCATCAAGTAGAATGGGTAGTCATGGTAGGTTGGATGCGCGTCGTTACACCAACACTTTTAGATGCTTTCGCCAAACGAGTCATTAACATTCATCCCAGCTTGTTACCCAGCTTTAAAGGTGTACATGGCGTTGAACAAGCCTTAGCCGCTGGTGTACAAATCACAGGTTGCACAGTTCACATCGCCGTACCAGAAGTAGATAGTGGCCCAATTTTAATTCAAGCCGCCATTCCCGTGTTCCCTGATGATACCCCAGAAACTTTGCACTCTCGAATTCAAGTACAGGAACACAAAATTATTGTAGCTGGAATCGCTTTAGCAGCTGCTCAATCTGCTGATTGGTAATGCTAAATGACGCTGTTAATGCTTGCTTTGCTACAAGTCTATCAATTTCGCGTTGTGCGATCGCGCCTCCTAGTGAAAAGCTAAACATAAAAGCCTTTTTCCCTACTGTCTTCTTAGAGTATTCTTTCAATTAAAAGACCTTTGCCTAATGACTTTGACATTATATTTTCTCCGACATGGGGAAACACCTTATACCAAGACGGGAGCTTACTGCGGGAGTCTCGATCCCGAACTCACTTCCGAAGGAAAGCAAATGGCTGAAGCTTTTGCCGCAGCTTATCGAAATTTACCTTGGGCAGGAGTTTATGTCAGTCCCAGGAAACGAACGATCGCAACTGCTCAACCCCTATGTGCAGCCATCGGAGTCGAAATGCAATTAAGAGAAGGGCTCAAAGAGATGGATTTTGGCAAATGGGAAGGAAACACGCCAGATTGGGTGAGAGAGAATCATCTTGATGATTACATTAATTGGATGACCGAACCTTCTTGGAATCCTCCCACCGACGGCGAAACAGCAGTGGAAGTAGTGAGTCGAGCAATATCAGTCATCGCAGAAATTGAAGCCCAATTTTCTACGGGCAATGTTTTGATTGTCGCTCATAAAACCACGATTCGGATTCTTCTTTGTAATCTACTGGGAATTGATTTAGGACGTTATCGCGATCGCATGGAAGTGCGAGTAGGTTCAGTGAGTGTAGTGAAGTTCAGTACTTATGGGCCGTTACTCCAAAGATTAGGCGATCGCGCTCACCTCAATGAAGCCTTGCAGTCTCGTGCGGAAACTTAATGATATCAAGTCCCTTCGATCGGCCATAATATCCTTAATCCAAAACCCTGATTTAGACATTATATATAACGTCTCTACATTATCGGTAATCAACGGAGAGGGTGGGATTTGAACCCACGATGACGTTGCCGCCATAGCGAATTTCGAGTCCGCCGCATTCAACCACTCTGCCACCTCTCCACAGGCAAGCATAAATTATTATATCATTCTTCCTTAATTTTACAGCAGAGCGCTATAACCTTCCGTCAATTCTAAAGTAGTTTCAAACTTCCCACTCGGTTTCCATTGAACTGCACCATCTTTACCAGTAATGTATAACTTAATTTTTGCTTGATTAACATTAGCTTCAGTTTCTAAATCAACCGTATCCGCAGAAACAATCACTACTTTTGGCTGTACTACCTTTAACAATTCTGCTGTAATTCGTTCTCCGGGTGTCCACAATACATCAACTTTGGGAAACTTTTCTGCGAGCAATAATTGTTTTTGTTCCTCTGCTTTCATTGCTCCAATGAATAACCAATTTTCTCCATCAATCAAAAGTTGTAACATCGGAACTTCAGCATTAATCAATCGGGCTGAAGTAGTAGCAAAAGTCATAATTTGACCCAGGATTAAAGGTTGATAATTTCCCTGACGTACTTGCAAAATATTCTGAATTTCTTTTTGTCCCAGAGAACCATTTTCCGTAGATGAATTACTGTAGAAGTTAGCAATCGGTAAATGCCCAAGAATAGTGAACCAACCACTTTTATTATCATTTGTGATGTCAGTAGCGATCGCCCAATCAATTTGATTCACTCCTTGATGTTGTAAAAAAGGAATAATATCGTATCTAGCCGTACTCCCATCACCACTATTAACTAAAGTCACCTTTCCCTTATCTTGAATTACCAAAACAGGTTGTTTATCAGCTTCTAAAATAGTTGCTTGAAACAAAGCAGTTTGGGTTTGCCAAACCGGAATTACTATCACAGTTACCGCCAACAAACCAGCGAACCACCAATAATTTCGCCACCATCTAAACAAACAAACTAAGGCAATTAAAATATACAAAACTAATAGCTGATATTGAGAAATTGCCCCTACCGCAACCGAATTTCCCGGTAGTTCGTAGAAGAATTCTACTAACGAAATCAGCAAATGAGTAGGATAGTAAAGGAACCAAGCAAGCGAACCACCTGCGATCGGCCAAAGCACCCCTAAAATTGCACTAATAAAACCACCAATACTGAGAATAGTTACAAACGGCGTAGTAAGAATATTGATAAAAATGCTATAAGGAGAAATGATTTTAAAAACATATAATTGTAAAGGCAAAGTCCAAATCGAAGCAGCAATGGGAATAGCAATAGCTGCTGCTAAAACTGGTGGCATCCAATCCAACCTTTTAATAATTGCTGGTACCGTTACCAACAATCCTAAAGTTGCCAAAAAACTCAATTGAAAACTTAAATCCCAAATCCAAGTAGGGTTTAATAACAGTAAAAAAGTTGCCGCCAGTAACAAAGAACCTATAGGCTGAATTTTCCTTTGCAATAATGGAGCAATTAACGCTGCTGTTCCCATTATCACTGCTCTTAATATAGGTGGTTGTGGCCCAGTTAAAGCCAAAAAAATGCCTAAAGCGATTACTCCGGCGATAAATTGCGATCGTACAGATAAGCCTTTAGTCAACAACAAAACCACATATAAAATTAACGATACCTGAAAACCTGAAGCCGCCAAAGTATGAGCCAAACCAATTCGAGTAAACTGATCCTTAAGCTCCACAGGCAGATACAAATTAACTGACTGACTACCCAAAACCATCGCACTCACCAAAGGCCCTTCAGGAAAACCTAAACCACGAGTATGAGCACGAATAATTCGTTGTCGAATCGCCCACCAACCAACTTTCGGCCCCGTTTCCTCAGTCAAAAACTCAACTTTTCGACCAGCCAAACCAGCAAAAGCACCTTCTTGAGCTAAATAAGTCCGAAAATTAAACCCACCAGGATTACTAACTAATTTAGGTCGATATAATCTACCCATTACAGCAATTCTTTGGTTAGGATGTAACCCAGTTGCTTGCAGCAAAGGCACAGTTACATACAATTTACCCGAAACTTGTTTACCCAAATCTATTGGGCTATCTTTACCAATTACCTCATTCAGCTGATTTGCTTGAAACCAAAATTGTGCCCTTCTCGTGCGAGTCAGGCGAGGCATACTTTCCACCGTACCCCTAACCGTAACCAACTGTTCCATAGCACCAGTTTCCCGGCTAATATCATTAGTTGCAGGTCGCGGAATCCTCACCTGAAAATATAAAGCTGCTGCTAATCCCACCAATCCAGCTACTAACCAAATCCAACGTTTCGGCCCTTTGCGCCATAATTTCGGCACAACAAACGTTGCTATAATTCCTAAAATTAGGACAACAAATCCTCCCCAAGGAAAGGGAAATATTGTAGATAGCAAGCCAACAATGTAGGCTAAACAAAGAATAAAAGCAATAGTGGCTGAATTCATGGAAAAAGTTTAGTTTTAGATGAACAAACCCAGTTTTAATCCCAACACTGCATGAAGAAATAACAAACACAGTGCTGCACTTCCCAAATAAGCATGAATTGTCCGAAGTGCGGATTTGTTACCCCCAAACTTACTGGCAGAAATAGCAGCATTAATGCCCAACAAAATTAACACAGTTGAACCAGTCCAAAAATGACGGCTTTCCAAAATTGGCTGATGTTGCATTACCAAAGATAACAATCCACCAGTGTACCCCAGTGCCAAGAATAAAAACATCCAAGGTGCTAGTTTACGATGGTCAGAGCGACTTTTCAGAGCAGTTTCTGGATCTGCAACTACTCGTCCGCGCCATCCTGCTAATCCGACAAAGCTACCCATTACAAAAATAACGATCGCCATCATTACCGGATGTCCCCAATGTTCGATCGGTTCAGGAATACCCAATCCTCTAAACTGTGCTGCGATCGGTTCTAAAAGCTCATTCAGATTAGCCATACTTCCTACAATATCTGATTGATAATTACAAGGTGAGCAGCTTTCCCGAAAATATTCAGATGACTTCACTAAATAATTAAGATACCAGTTCCACAGGTGATTGTAGAGAGGGTTGCGACCTCAATAATGGAAAACCAAGTTTCTCCCTTTGTTGTACGTAAAGCTGTGCCACTTGTCGCGCCATATTCCGAATTCTACCAATATAGCGAGTTCTCTCAGTTACAGAAATCACACCTCTAGCATCCAGCAAGTTAAAACTATGAGAACACTTTAAAACATAATCCAAGCTAGGCAGAACCAATCCTCTAGCAATTAACTGTTCTGCTTCCTGTTCATACAAACCAAACAAAGTAAACAGCAATTCTGGATTAGAAGCTTCAAAGTTATAAGTGCACTGTTCGATCTCCCCTTGCAGATGCACATCTCCATAAGTAATCTCATCCGTCCATTGGATTTTGACCATCGCATCTGTTTGCTGGAGATACATCGCTAACCGTTCTAGTCCATAAGTAATCTCGATCGAAACTGGACGACAATCAATACCCCCACACTGCTGGAAATAAGTAAACTGGGTAATTTCCATCCCATCCAACCAAACTTCCCACCCAGTACCCCAAGCACCTACTGCCGCATCCTCCCAATTATCCTCCACAAACCGCACATCATGATCTTCCGGGCGAATCCCCAAAGCCCTCAAAGAATCAAGATAAATTTCCTGAATATTATCTGGCGAAGGCTTAATTAACACTTGATACTGATAATAATGTTGAAACCGATTCGGGTTCTCCCCATAGCGCCCATCACCCGGACGACGACAAGGTTCCACATAAGCCACCGACCAAGGTTCGGGTCCCAACGCCCGAAGAAAAGTATGAGGATTCTTCGTCCCTGCACCCTTTTCAATATCGTAGGGTTGGGCAATTAGACAATTGCGATCGCTCCAGAACCGATTTAGAGTAGCAATAATTGATTGAAAATTCACAACTTTTCCTTACTTGAGTACTTCAACAGTTTCTCTCACTCAATCATTCTGCCCTAAAACAGCCTCTACATGGGACTTCCGAACCTTCCCAAAAAAAGTTTTTCAAAAGTGTTGACAAACCCCTATAGGATTGATACATTAGTAAAGCGGTCGAGAGAAAGCCCAGCGCAAGCGAAGCACTCCAAGACGCGCCCGAACCTAGAAAAAAGTATAGTTTGAAAGCCAAAAAAAGCCAAGCTCGTCAAAGAAATTTATAAAGTTTCTC
>NZ_JBHFNQ010000059.1:0-6218 GCF_041929345.1 Floridaenema aerugineum BLCC-F46 | reverse complement strand
GATGTAGGGTGCCAAAAAACTAAGGCGGGGGGTTTGTCCCCACCCCCATAATTTGAGGGTTTTTTTGGGGTGGGGAAACAGGCCCCCCCCAACAAATAAAAAAATTTTTAATATTTTTATTTTAAAAAAAATAATTTTTTTTTATGTTTCAAAAAAAACTACGGGGGTCGGTTCCCCCACCCCAAAGTGTTGGATGTTTTGTGGGGGGGGGGGAATCCCCCCCGCCCCATCCGAATATAACTATTATCACTTTATTTATTTACACCTACTTAATTATTTAAATCGTAGTGCGTTACGGCTGCGCCTAACGCACCATTGTTCAATTTTACGGATAATTTACCCAAAAAATTTGTCCGCGATCGGTTGGTGCGTTACACGGCCTTAACGCACCCTACCAAGCGCGAGCGGAAGGTGCGTTACACTGCCTTAACGCACCCTACGAGGCGCGAGCGGAAGGTGCGTTACACGGCCTTAACGCACCCTACGAGGAGATCGGTTGGTGCGTTACAGGGCGTTAACGCACCCTACGAAGCTACGAAGCGCGAGCGGAAGGTGCGTTACACGGCCTTAACGCACCCTACGAGGAGCGGAAGGTGCGTTACACTGCCTTAACGCACCCTACCAAGCTACGAAGCGCGAGCGGAAGGTGCGTTACACTGCGTTAAGGCACCCTACGAAGCTACGAAGCGCGAGCGGAAGGTGCGTTACACTGCCTTAACGCACCCTACGAGGCGAGCGGAAGGTGCGTTACACTGCGTTAACGCACCCTACGAGGAGTTTTTATACACTAATCTTTGAAGGGAAATTTACTCCACTTTGCACAGAAATGGTAATAATTTCTGCTTCGATTAACTGAGTTTCTTTAGGTAAAGAACTAGTACCAGGATTTACGGGATAAGCGGGGAAGCAAGCGGCACTTAAACTTAATCTTAACCCATTTCCTGCTGCAATTTTTATACAAGTTGGTTGCAATTGAATGGTTAATGGTTGGGTTGATTGATTTGGTTTTACTCGCAGATAACCTTGAGTAAAATTATAAACATTACCATTATTTTTTATTTCTGATAAAACAGCGCATAAATCAAAAGTTGGTTTATCTGCATTGCAATAAATTTCTACAAACACATCTCCAACTATTAATAAATCTTCGGTTAAAGGTGCACTCGTGTAAGTTAAAACATCTGTGCGACAGTCTATTTGCGATCGCTCAAAGGCACCCGCCGGAAATACCGCATGACCACCCAACGCGGGAACAGGTCGCCAAGGGTCGTGAATGAAGGTGTCGGTGACTGGGGATGACAGGCAAGATGCCTGTCCTACAAGATTGGGGATTGGGGATTGGGTTAATTTCCCCCCATCTTCGCGCATACTTGCTAAACCGTTGCTTTGCAAGAAATAGGATGTTTTACTATTATTAGGCCAACTATCAAAACCTTTCCATTGATTACTTCCCATTTCAAATAAAGAGACAGATGGTTCATTAGTTATTCCGTTATCAATGTCTTTGAGAAAGCGCTCGAACCAGCGAATTTGTAACTCATCAATTGGGTTTGATGCCGCTAAACCATAATCTATTGAACCAACTTTTCGCCCCCAAGGAAGATGTGCCCAAGGGCCTATTAATAGATATTGTAAAAAATTGCTGCGAGATGCCATTTCTTTATATAAATTGACAGTACCTCTGAGGAAAGTATCAAACCAACCGCCAACGTGCAACATAGGTAAATCAATAGTTTTTAAATAGGTTTTTGGGGAAAGTTTTTCCCAATATTCATCAGGTTGGTCATGGTCTAACCATTCATGATAAAAAGAGTCAGGGGCATATTTTTTGATTACTTCTGGACAGGCGGGAATTGTGTCAAATAATGGTAAATTACGAGAGGCAGAATAAAGGGCTTGAAATGCTTGTTCATCATTCTTTAATCTGGCAGTTTCTGTGGCAAGTTGAATTGCCCAACCAAGGTTAGCTTGTAAACAAAATGCGCCTCCTTCGTAAGCCCAATCATGATATAAATCATAGCCGATCATGGCTGGACAAATTGCTTTTAAGGCGGGTGGTTTTTCCACAGCAGCATAAAGCTGTGTCATCCCTTGATAGGAAAAGCCATACATTCCCACATTGCCGTTACTTCCAGGTAATTGAGATGCCCAATTAACTGTATCAAAACCATCAGCTATTTCATGGGCAAATAGTTTAAATTCACCTTTGGAAGTACCTCTTCCTCTAACATCTTGAATTACTACAATATAGCCTTGTTGGGCATACCAAGTGGGGTGGGCGTAGACTACGGTGGAGGCGATCGATCTTCCATAAGGTTGCCGCATCAGTAACACTGGAAAACTACCCTCAGCATCAGGGCGATAGACATCTGCATCTAACCGCACCCCGTCTCTAGTAAACATGG
The DNA here is from genome assembly GCF_041929345.1 of Floridaenema aerugineum BLCC-F46. Lineage (NCBI taxonomy): Bacteria > Bacillati > Cyanobacteriota > Cyanophyceae > Aerosakkonematales > Aerosakkonemataceae > Floridanema > Floridanema aerugineum. Next base: position 3,813 of record NZ_JBHFNQ010000059.1, on the reverse strand, counting down.
AAACTGTTTCTTTCAGCATTGATAAAAATTAGCGCAACATTAATATTATTTTAAATTACATTTATACTATGAATAATTAGTAAAAATAGAATTGGGAACTGGGAAGAAGAGCTAGTTAACGCAAGTTGCTAGTTATTTACATAAAGGTACGTTGTTGGGCTTTAGCCCTCTTATGCCACGTTTCCTGGGAGGGCTAAAGCCCAACAACGTACAAAGAATCAGACTAATCGTATAACTAGCAACTTACGTTAGTTAGTTAAATTATTTTCCCCCATCTCCCATCTCCCTTTTCCCCTGCCCTTTTCAACAAGCAACTAAGGCATCTGAACGACTCAAAACCCTTAAATCTTCCTCATCTAAATCTACAGGAGTACCACTGCGAATTAGTTCCACAAAATTTTCATTAGGAACCATAAAACACAAAGCATACAATCGTTCTGCGCCTGTATTTTCTATCAAATGAATACCAGTTGGGGGAACTAAAATACTGTCTCCGGCACGAATAGAAACAGTTTTACCATCACAGCTTGCCCTCCCTTCTCCCTTAAGTACAAAAAACATTTCCACAGCTAAATTATGCCGATTAGGAGGAGTTTTTCCGCCTATATCAAAAATTTCTACACATAACGTTAAAGAAAAGTTAGCTGTTGTTGGGTCGAATACAATTGCTAAACGATTAGTATCATGGGGACTAATCCGAAAAGCTTGGTAATCTCTGGGAGACTTAACAACAGGAATTACGCAACAGTTGTTCATTTTTCCAAATTCCTTTGTTATAAATTATTGGTCATTGGTCATTGGTCATTGGTTATTGGTTATTGGTTAACTGCGATCGCAAAACCGATTAGCTATATAAATCCTATACAAATGACAAATGTCAAATAACCAATGACCAATGACAGTTAATCGCTAATTGCTTTTAAGATAGCTTGAGAATCGGTGACAAAACCAAAACATTGTTTTACATTGTAAAGAGTAGCTAACCAACAGTACTCAGGCGAAGTAGTAGCGGTGCAATCTTTTACTAAAATGCAATCGTAACCTAAAAAATTAGCGTCTTGTAATGTTGCCATTACACATTGGTCGGCGTTCACTCCGCCAAATAACAAAGTAGTTTTGCCCAGATTGCGTAAAATACTATCTAATGGTGTATCCCAAAAACCGCTCATTCTGCACTTATCTACAGAAATATCTTCGGGTTTTTGTTCTAATTCATCTACTACCGCAGCTGCCCAACTTCCTGCCATTAAAACTTTAGCGCCGTTTTTTGGCAAAGGGTCGCCCAAACCTATTGCATCGCCTGTGGAATTGTAAACGTGGCGCAGTCCGGCGCTAATATTTAATAAGTCGGGACGATTTCCCCAATTCAACCAAATTATCGGCACGTTGACTTTTCTTAATTGTGGTAAAAAGGTTTTTAAAGGGTTAATTGGAGTCCTTGCAGGTGTGACATCTACGCCGATATGCGCTAACCAACCATCTGGATGACAAAAGTCATTTTGCATATCAATTACTAATATGGCGGTTTTTGCTAAGTCGAGGCGTAAAGTTTTGGTTTCTGTCGCTAAAGCGATCGGTTTGGGTTCTAAAGGTGGGCGGGTAATATCGGCAATTTCGGCATTAACTGCCCAAGCATTAGGCGCTACACCCAAGGTACGGAGATTTTTCATAAGCGTTGTTAATTGTTGGTTTTGAGTTATCTTCAGTTTTAGGCAAAATCAAATTACACTGTTATGGTGACTAATACTGTTCACCGTTTTACTGCCAAAACTCATAAAATTTCTAAATTCTTAATCTTAAGGACAAATCTGTGACTTTTACTCTTCAACAAGCTTTAATTCCCGTAGACCAAGGTTACGCAACTGTAGATGTGCAAGTTGTCGGAGATACGATCGCGGCAATTTCTCCAAATTTAGAAGTTGTCGGCACAGTTGTTAATTGTGAAAATAAGTTATTGTTGCCTGGTTTTTTTAATGCCCATACTCACTCTTCAGAAATGTGGCAACGAGGAGTTATTCCCCCTTTACCTTTGGAGTTATGGTTAGCAGAACTTTATGATTTTGCACCATTGGAGTTGTCAAAGGTTTATTTGAGTGCTTTGGGTACGGCAGTAGAAACTTTGTTATCAGGTGGTACTAGTGTTGTCGATCATTTGGTGCTAATTCCGGGGCAAGAATTTGAAACAATTGCTACGGCGGTTAGGGCTTATCAAGAAGTTGGGATTCGGGCTTTTGTTGCGCCTTTAATTTGGGATCAACCTTTAATTTCGGGTATTCCAACTGGGGGAAATCAACCGGAAGATACAACTCAGGGGCGTTCTGCTACAGAAATTCTACAAATGTTGCAGGAGGCGATAAATAAGTTTCATCAACCAGAGGCGGGAGTTTATATTTTAACTGCGCCTACGGGAATGCAATTGTGTTCTGATCAGTTGTTTGCGGGGTGTGTGGAATTGAGCGATCGCTACAATCTTTGTCGTCATTCTCACCTTTTAGAAACCAAAGCGCAACAGTTACTCGCTCAAGAAAAATATGGCTGTAGTGCAGTAGAATATTTAAACAGAATTGGTTATTTAAGTTCTCGCACTTCTTTGGCGCATTGTGTCCATTTGACTGATGATGATATCAAAATTTTAGCTCAAACTCAGTCAACTGTTGTCCATAATCCCCTCAGTAACCTGCGTTTAGGTAGCGGTATTGCGCCAATTTTAAAATATCGTCAAGCAGGAGTTAATGTTACTTTTGGTTGCGATGGTTCTTCCAGTAATGATTCCCAAGATTTACTGGAAGCAATTAAAATAGGTTCGATTCTGCACAATGTCACAGATTTAGATTATCAGCATTGGATTACTCCTCGTCAATCTGTGGAAATGGCAGCTTTGGGAGGTGCTAAAGGTTTCAATTTGGGAGATAAACTTGGTTCTTTGACGGTTGGGAAAAAGGCTGATTTAGTGCTTTATGATTTGGCTAATTTGTCTTTGTTACCTCGGACCGATCCCATTGGTTTATTAATTTTAGGTCGTCCGACTCAAGTAGTTGATAGTGTTTGGGTAGATGGAAAAAGAATTGTGGAAAATGGTGCAGTAACTACAATTAATGTAGAGGATTTGAAACAAGAATTGTTTGCTAAAAGTGAATGGGCGACAAATCGAAAATCAAAGACTGTGACCCAGTTTGAGGCGCATTATCGCAGTGTGATGGGGTTGCCTGAAGCAGAGATTAAGGGTTATTCTTAGAAAGTTATAGAGTGGAAATTTTTCCACTCTTGTTATTTTCTGGGTTGAAACAATGGATATCAATCTTCCTGAAGTGGTAGCTGAAGTTAAGGTGGCATTTGAGCGTTACGAAAAAGCTTTAATTAGTAATGATGTTGCTGTACTCGATGAATTATTTTGGCAAAGTGCCCAAACTATACGCTTTGGGGTAACGGAAAATCTTTATGGTTATGATGAGATTGCTAATTTTCGCACTAACCGTTCTGCTGTTAATTTAGAGCGAGTTTTAATCAATACTATTATTACTACTTACGGATGGGATTTTGCTACAGTAAATACTGAATTTAAACGTCCACCATCATCAGATAAAATTGGCAGGCAAAGTCAAACGTGGATGCGGACAAATGAAGGTTGGCGTGTTGTTTGTGCTCATGTTTCTGTTTTGATGAATAAATAAAAAAAAGTACGTTGTTGGGGGTAAGCGCCCAAAAAAAGGCGGGAAGGCCACAACCGAACAAGGGTGTAGCGGGGTGTAAAATATTATAAAAGACAAAATTTGGATCCAATTTTTGATGAAATTAAATTTGTAGTGTTTGGGT
>NZ_JBHFNQ010000058.1:0-3251 GCF_041929345.1 Floridaenema aerugineum BLCC-F46 | reverse complement strand
GGTTACGGTTCTCTTTGTTTGAGTCACACAGCGGCAAGGGGCGTTAAACAGCTTTTTCGTTTGTTAACTCGCTAGTTTTTAAAAACCGTACTTCTGTTTGGAGTGCGGTTTTTAAATTTGCAGATAAAGTTCTAAGATGAAACTGGGAATTAATTTCCATCTTTGCCAAAGCAAACTAAAATCAATCTCGGAGTTGAAGTCATACTGCTGATGTCAATTCTGAGTTTAATTGTTTCTTACGCCAACTTATGACCATAACTTCTTGGCTACTGAATCTTCCCATCTTGCCCAAAGCATTTGAATTTGCTTCTCCAGGGCCAATAATTGTTAAACTAGGGCCATTGACTTTGCGCTGGTACGGTGTATTAATTGCTTCAGCAGTTTTGCTCGGAGTTGCTCTTTCCGGTTACTTAGCCAAACGTCGTCACCTCAACCCAGAAATTGTCGGTGATTTAGCAATTTGGTTAGTGTTGGGGGCAATTCCTAGCGCTAGACTTTATTATGTTTTATTTGAGTGGCAACAATATGCTAACAATCCAGCAGATATCTTTGCTATTTGGAAAGGTGGAATTGCCATTCACGGTGCAATTTTAGGAGGACTTATCTCCGCTTTAATTTTTGCCAGAGTTCGTCAAGTTCCCTTCTGGCAATTAGCAGATATAGTCGCGCCTTCTTTAATTCTCGGTCAAGCCATTGGCAGATGGGGAAATTTCTTTAATTCTGAAGCTTTTGGTGCGCCAACAAATTTACCTTTAAAGTTATATATTCCCCCGGCACAACGTCCCATAGAATACGCCAATTTTGACTACTTTCATCCAACTTTTCTCTATGAATCTGTTTGGAATTTAATGGTTTTTGGCATTTTAATATTTTGGTTTTTTCGCGATCTTCAGGGAAAACCGCGTTTAAAATTGGGTACTCTATTTTTAACTTACCTGATCCTTTATAGTATCGGTCGGTTTTGGATTGAAGGGCTAAGAACTGATAGTCTAATGTTAGGGCCATTGCGAATAGCACAAGTAATTAGTTTAGTCGAAATTACTCTGGGTTTAGCTGGGTTGGCTTGGCTTTACTTGGTTAAACGTAATTTGCCTGATGTGGTTTCAGCTAACAGAAATAATTTAGAATCTGACTCAGAAAATTACTAAACTGAGTATCAATAGGTTTTCTCTCAATTAAGTTTACACGCACTCTCATGACTTATTGCCTTGGCATCATTACCAAATACGGGTTAGTTATGGCTGCTGACTCCCGGACTAATGCAGGAGTTGACTACATTTCCACTTACCAGAAAATTTTTGATTTTTCTCAACCTAGAGAAAGGACAATTTTACTATGCAATTCGGGGAATTTGTCATTTACTCAGGGTGTAATTACTTTGATTCGTAAAGATTTAAAAGCTCAGGAAGAATCAAATATTCACTCTTTGCCAAGTATGTATGAAGTTGCTCGTTATATTGGCAACAAAATTCGGGAAATTCAAGAAATAGACCGCAGTTGGTTACAAAAGGATAATATTGATTACAAATGTAGTTTTATTTTGGGTGGTCAAATTAAAGGCGAGGAAATGGAACTTTATCATATCTATAGCCAGGGTAACTTTATTCAAGCTACTCCCGAAACGCCTTTTTTACAAATAGGAGAAACTAAGTACGGTAAACCAATTTTAGACCGGACTCTGAATTTTGAAACTCCTTTGGAAGCTTGCGCGAAATGTGCGTTGCTTTCTATTGATTCCACGATGAAATCAAATATTTCTGTTGGCCCACCAATTAATATGATTATGTATGAAAAGGATAGTTTGGTGGTGGAGAAGAAATTACTCTTACGTTTAGGAGATCCTTATTTGGTGAAAATGCGGAAATGGTGGGAAGAGTCTTTGAGGAATGCTTTTGATAAAATGCCGAGTATTGAATGGGAACATTATTCGCCAGAATCTCCAGAAAATGTAGAAATGGATTAATTTGACGATCGCTCTTGAAAAATTAATCAAAAGAGTTAAAATCAACCTAGTAACTTTTGGGAGCATCGTTCCCTAATGCCACGCAAAAAATCACAACCCAAAAGCAAAACCCCTACCCCAACTTCCGCAGCATCAGCAACATTGGCGTTGTCGGAACTCCATTTTCAGGTTGATGCTTTAGAGCAAGAAAATCAGCGGTTGATGAAACAGATTAAGAAAAAGCGCACAGAGTTGAATAACTTTGTTGAACAAATGCGATCGGTAGCTACACAAATGTTTCATCGAACTATTCCAATTATGAAACAGCTAACGGAGATCGATCGGCAAATTCATAACCTATTCGATGAAATTTTTCAGCGGAAGTTGGGAAAACAAAGTAAGCGAGAAATTGAAGGGGTTTATCAAACACTTCAAATGCAGGGGTTTATCAGTCCCAAATCATCAGAATCTCAGGATATACCTGAATTAGATGAACTTTTTGGCGCTGCAGCAAGAAAAGGAAAAAGTGACCCTTCTGAGTTTTCTGATGATTTTGCAGGTGGCGAAAAGCAAGAAGAACAACCTCCCATTCCTCAAGCAACTGTCAAAACTGAAGATTCTAAAAAAATCAGACAAACCTTTTTGAGATTAGCAGAAATCTTTCATCCAGATAAAGTGACAGACAGCGAAACGCAAATGCGTCATACGGAAATTATGAAAGAACTAAATAAAGCTTATCAAGAGGGAGATTTAGCTAAACTGCTAGAGATTGAACAACAACATTTAGCTGGCGAAGATATCGCTAATTTCTCAGAAGATGATTTAACGCGAAAAATTCAAATTTTAATCCAGCAAAATTCCTTATTAAAAAAACAATATGAAAATTTAAAAAGGGAATTAAGATTAGCTAAAAATACGCCGGAAGGGTCTTTAATTTCGGAATATCGACAGGCAGTTAAAATGGGAATCGATCCGATCGAACTTCTCTTGAGAGAAATGAAAGAAAAAGTCGAAATTAGTGAAGAGATTAGGGATTTTGTCAGAGACTTTCGGGATAAGAAAATCACAATTAAAGACTTTCTGGAAGGGCCGAGTTGCTTAGAAACAATGGGTCAGTCTCTCCAAGATAAAATGATGGAAGAATTGTTTGAGATGGGAGTAATTAGGTTTTAACAAGAATGTCGGCAGAAGTCCCTTGCCTAAAATCTCTGATTTAGTTGGGGATGAATGACGACGTGCGACCTGAACTGGTCGTCTAGTACGAGGAACCCTGTCCTCTAGGAGATTCACACCTCCTACCCCCACGTAA
>NZ_JBHFNQ010000057.1:0-5397 GCF_041929345.1 Floridaenema aerugineum BLCC-F46 | reverse complement strand
AAAGCTATATCTGATTGTGGATGGGGAATGTTTGTCAATTTCTTGGCGTATAAGTTAGAGCGCAAAGGTGCAAAGCTTATCGAAATTGATAGATGGTTTCCTAGCTCTAAACTCTGTTCCAACTGTTATCATCAAGTCTCTGAAATGCCTTTAGAAATTAGGGAATGGATTTGCCCTAACTGCGGTACTAAGCACGACAGGGATGGCAACGCATCAACCAACATAAGAGCAGAGGGAATCAGAATTTTACAAACGGATGGAACAGCCGTTTCTGCTAGCGGAGGGGAGGTAAGTCCAAAGGGCGGTCGCAAGTCCGTTCTTTGGCACTCCCCTATGAAGTTAGAAGCCCCAACTATACCGTAGGTTAGTTGGGGTAGTTCACAGCTGTTTCAGATTTATGACTAAATTACCTAAAAAACGAGTAATCTTAGTAACTGGCCCAGCGCGATCGGGTAAAAGTGAATGGGCAGAATCATTGGCGCTACAATCGGGAAAATCTGTTATCTATGTGGCTACTGCCGAAAAAGATCCTGATGATGCTGAGTGGATGGAGAGAATTTCCCAACACGCTCAACGCCGTCCTTCTGTTTGGCAAACTTGGGAAGTGCCTGTGAATTTAGCAGCAACTATTCGGGAAGCAAAAAGTAGTAATTGCTTATTAGTAGATTCTTTGGGAACATGGGTAGCTAATTTATTAGAGTACGAGCAAGCCCAATGGGAGAAAATATTAAAAGAATTGTTAGAAATTGTTGAGAATTGTGATGGTGATGTAATATTTGTGGCAGAGGAAACAGGCTGGGGTGTAGTTCCGGCATATCCAGCAGGTCGGCTTTTCCGCGATCGCTTAGGAACTTTGGTACGTCAACTAGGAGCGATCGCTAATCCCACTTACTTAGTCACGGCAGGTCATGTTTTAAACTTGAGTCAACTCGGTAGACCCTTAAACAACAAATAGCAAATCGTTATTACCTGATTAATGCCATTTTCCGAGATTGAGAGTTTTAGCTTATCCAACTTGGGAAATAAATATTTTATTTCTCTTGGGAGAAGATCGGTAAAGGCTATGATTGACTCAGCAGAAAGTTTATGCCTTTTTATAGCTGAGTTACTCCTCTACTAGAGGGAAACATAATTTGAAAAAAAACACTAAGATTGGGAAACAGCTATGAGATATTCATGTTAATATCCATTGCTCCCTAGTGTAGTAAGGCAGAAATAAATATTAGTTAAAAGCACAGGAAAAAATTTGAAAACAGCGTTATTTTCTTTTGCCTTCTCCCTGGGAGTCTTCTGTTCTCTGCTTTTTACCTTCTTGTACTAGTTTTAACCAGTGATTCAACTAAAAGCTATGGCATCTGAAGAACAAGTTAAACAATACATTGCCTATTGGTTTCAACTAGGTAAGAGAGTTTTGATTCGCAATGGCAGAGAAGCTTTATTGCCGCCAAGGGTGATCCAAGGCGATCGCTACAGCGACGAGTTTGAAGACTGTTGGCAAAAAATAATAGCACATAACTCAGGGGATTGTAATCTCGAAGGTACACAAGAAACTATTGGCGAATTGCTCACACCTGCTTGGGATTTAAACCCTTGTGCTCGTTGTTCGATGCCAATACCAGTGAGGAATTTAGGACTACCACCTAATAATTGTCCTTGCTCGGATTTACCCACTTGGCCGAATTTGGAGACTCCTTTACCGCGATCGCCAGTTGACACCCAAGTACATTTAAATAGTTTAATTAGCCGCCTGTTGCGAAAAGAAAGAAATATTGATGAGGCAGAACCTTCATCGGAGAATATTAAGGAAATAGTAGAGTAGACTTCTATTCCCCGGTAAGGATTTTGTCAAGGAAAAAGGGGCAAGGGAAAGGTGAAATTAATAATCCTGTCCCTTCCCGGTTCCCCTTTAAGGTTTTCCCTGCTTAAATTAAAGATATTTTGGCCAAAGTATAGAGTAATTTTAAGGAAAGTATACATAAATTTCATTATGTCAAATTATAAGTCAATTGATATTTATGTAACAGAAAAAAGTCGAAAATTCCGACAATCTAAAGATTATTCTGATTCGGACACAAACTACATTGGGATCTGAGACAATAAGAGGATTCATGATGTTTGTAAACATAGAGCATGGCAGTTTATCACAGTTACACTTACGGTGATTTCAAATTACTACAGGGACAACCTATTCCCTTTGGTGCAACGCCAGTACCAGGAGGAATTAATTTTTCTATTTACTCTAGTCACGCCACAGCTGCGACATTAGTGCTATTCAAAAAAGACGCAGCCGAACCTTTTGCCGAAATTCCTTTTCCCAGCGAGTTTCGCTTAGGTAATGTGCTCAGCATGATAGTTTTAGATTTACCAAATTACGAAGATTTAGAATATGGCTATCGTGTGGATGGGCCATACAACCCAGAAGCGGGTCATAGATTCGAGCGCACCAAGATCCTTTTAGATCCATACTCTACTTGTATAGGTGGCAGAGATGTTTGGGGAATTTCTTTAAGAGAGGATGATATTTACCCCTATCGCGGACAAATTATTAGTAAAGAGTTTGATTGGGAAGGCGATCGACCTTTAGAAATTACCGCCGAAGATTTAATTATTTACGAAATGCACGTCCGAGGTTTTACTCGTCACCCTGACTCTGGAGTTAAAGAAGAACACAGAGGTACTTTTGCCGGACTGCAAGAAAAAATACCTTACCTCAAAGAATTAGGGATTAATTGTGTGGAATTAATGCCAATTTTTGAGTTTGATGAATTAGATAACATCCGACATAATCCTTTTAATGATGAAAGATTATTTAACTACTGGGGTTACAATACAGTAGGGTTTTATGCCCCGAAAGCGGGTTATGCAGCTACAGGTAAATATGGAAATCAAGCAAATGAACTGAAAACTTTAGTTAAAGAACTACACAAAAATGGCATAGAAGTAATTTTGGATGTAGTGTTTAACCATACTGCTGAAGGAAACGAAAATGGCCCTACTATTTCTTTTCGGGGTTTAGATAATAAAACCTATTATATGCTAACTCCTGAAGGGCTTTATTATAACTTTAGTGGTTGCGGTAATACGCTCAATTGTAATCATCCAATTGTCAGACAATTTGTGTTAGATTGTCTGCGGTTTTGGGCATCTGCATATCACATTGATGGGTTCAGATTTGATTTAGCTTCCATTTTAGGAAGGGATACCAAAGGTGTACCTTTAACCAATCCACCATTGTTGGAAGCTTTAGCTTATGACCCAGTTTTAGCCAAGTGTAAATTAATTGCCGAAGCTTGGGATGCTGGCGGACTTTATCAGGTTGGTTCTTTTCCAAATTATGACCGTTGGGGCGAGTGGAATGGTAAATATCGGGATGCGGTACGGAAGTTTATTAAGGGCGATCCTTTAGTGGGAGAAATGGTGCAACGCATTCAAGGTTCGCCTGATTTGTATGCTTGGACAGACAGAACTGTGGATAGTTCGGTAAACTTTATTACTGCCCATGATGGTTTTACTTTAGCAGATTTGGTGACTTATAACCAGAAACATAATGAAGCTAATGGAGAGGATAGTCGAGATGGTTCAAATGATAATTTTAGCTGGAATTGTGGAGTTGAAGGCGAAACAGACGATCCAGAAATAAATAAATTGCGCCGTCGGCAAATGAAGAATGCGATCGCCATTTTAACAGTTAGTCAAGGCATTCCAATGTTATTGATGGGCGATGAAATGGGGCGATCGCAACAAGGAAACAATAACGCTTATTGCCATGATTCAGAGTTAAGTTGGCTAGATTGGAACTTATTACAAACTAATAACGACTTTTTCCAATTTGTCAAAAATTGTATTGCTTTTCGTCATGCCCATCCTGTATTAAGAAATCGGGAATACTTCACCAATAAAGACTATATGGAAAGTGGTTATCCCGATATTAGTTGGCATGGTGTTTATGCCTGGAAACCTGATTGGGCAAGCTATTGTCGCACCTTAGCTTTTATGCTTTGTGGCAAACACGCCAAGGGAGGTGCAGTTGAAGATAACTCAATTTATGTGGCAATGAATATGCACTGGGAAAGCCACTGGTTTGAATTACCGAAATTACCGCCAGAAGCAAAATGGCACGTTTTTGTTAATACCGGACTTGCCTTTCCTGAAGATATTTGCCAACCGGGAACCGAACCAATTTTAACTCAACAACAGGGGATTTTGTTGGGCGAGCGATCGGTAGTAATTTTGGTTGCTAAATAGGCAATAAAAAGTAGGGGTAATTCATGAATTACCCCTACTTTTTATTCTCGACGCGGAACTTCATAAGCGAGGAAATCATAAGCCATTGTTGTATTAGGAAAAATGGCTTTTGCCTCCGACAACAAATCATTTAATTGAATATCATTTCCTGGGGCATAGCGGGGGCTAAAATGAGTCATAATTAGATGTTTTGCACCAGATTCTAAAGCGACTTGGGCTGCCATTGTGGAAGTCGAATGTAATCTTTGAAAAGCTAATTCTGCATCTTGGTGAGCAAAAGTAGCTTCATGAATTAATACATCTGCATCTTTTGCTAACTCAACAGCGCCTTCACAATAAACCGTATCTGTACAGTAAACTAGTTTACGCCCAGTTTGATTTGGCCCGCATAAATCTGCGCCATTAATTACCCGTCCATCGGGTAAAGTAACTTGTTCGCCTCGTTTAAGTTTGCCATAAATTGGGCCAGAAGGAATGCCTAATTCCTTGGCTTTTTCCACATCAAAACGCCCAGGTCGATCTTTTTCTTCTATACGATAACCAAAAGCTGTTACTCGATGTTTTAAAAGACCACATCTAACAATATACTCATCGTCTTCATAAACTATTCCTGGTTCAACAGTATGTACTTTTAAGGGATAGGAAAAATGGGTAAATGAGTAACGTTGGCAAGCTTTAATGTAATCATTTAGACCAGGTGGCCCATAAAGATCTATCTTAGTGGGATTGCCAGCCAAACCATAAGTTGCTAATAAACCCATCAACCCAAAAATATGGTCGCCGTGCGTATGGGTAATAAAAATGCGAGTAATTTGGCTAATTTTCAAATCACTATGTAAAAGTTGATGTTGAGTGCCTTCACCGCAGTCAAAAAGCCAAACTTCTGCACGTTGAGGTAAGCGCAAGGCAACACTAGAAACATTGCGCGATCGCGTTGGGACACCGGAACTTGTGCCAAAAAAAGTAATCTGCACTTAAATTAAGCCAACCCTACGAAAATTTCAGGGATTAGTTAGGGGTCGAGTAGAGAGTCACCCCTCTACCCTCCCATTCAAAACCGTGCTTGCGACTTTTCACCGCACACGGCTACTTGTTAATTCGGTGTTTGTCACCACATACCGCTTTGCCCACTTATAGGGCTTAGGCGATTAG
>NZ_JBHFNQ010000056.1:0-59501 GCF_041929345.1 Floridaenema aerugineum BLCC-F46 | reverse complement strand
GACTAAAGTCCAACAACGAACTAGGACTAAAGTCCAACAACGAACTAGGACTAAAGTCCAACAACGAACTAGGACTAAAGTCCAACAACGAACTAGGACTAAAGTCCAACAACGAACTAGGACTAAAGTCCAACAAGGAACTAGGACTAAAGTCCAACAACGAACTAGGACTAAAGTCCAACAACGAACTAGGACTAAAGTCCAACAAGGAACTAGGACTAAAGTCCAACAACGAACTTATAAAAATCTTTAATCCCTAGCAAAGGGATTATACTGAAACGAGAAGTAAAAACCTTGTTCTTGCAAAGTTCTTTCTGGCAACCCGACATTAACTAAAGGTAAACCATAGTCAAAACGGAAGCGCAATCTTTCACCCATTTGCCATTGTAAACCCACGCCGATCGAAGCTACAGTACTAGGGTCAGGGTTTTCTCGATCGCCATTATTCCAAACTCTTCCCACATCAACAAAAGGAATAACTTGGAAAACCCCTGGACGATCGCGCAAACGATAAACTGGTATTCTAACTTCCACAGAACCTAAAATGCCATTATCCGTAAGGAATAAATCTTGACGATAACCCCGCACACTTTCCGCACCACCGATAGCAAACTGTTCTAAAGGTACGAGAGGGCGATCGGCTAACTGCATATCTGCTCTAATTAAAAAGATAGGAGAACCACTAGGATCGGAAGCATTTCCGCCTAAAAGACGTAACCATTGTGCTTGTCCGCGCCAAGAAAAGAATCTACCATCAGGAGCACTTTGGCGAATTGAAGCATCAAAAGCTCCCACACCTAAGCTAAACTGAGAACGAGCCGCAAACACCGATCGACTTTCGCGCTGCGTCCATTCTTGAAAAAATCGAATTACTGAAAGGCGCGTTTCTCCCTCCTCATTTGCACCCGGAGAAAGTTGAAAAGGTTCACCCAAAAGAGTAGTATTACTTTCGCGACGATTCAGAGTTAAACCAAGGGCTAATTCTTGATTCGGAGTCAGAATTAGTGGTTGACGAAAAGACAATTCATAATCATAAGATACCGCCCTAATATCAACAGCATCAAAAGGTTCTTCAATAATGCTACTTTTAATCCAATCAAAACCCAAACGAATCGTACCATTGCGAGCATTGACAGGCAAAATGTAATTAGCCTCAATTTGGTTACTACCATTAGTATTGCCGTAGTTAACCGAAAAAGTATCGCCATTTCCCGTTAAATTAGCTTGATTAATATTAAGTTGGCGGCGAAACACACCCACGCTGGGAGGACTATTGTTATCTAAACTAATGGAAGCGTTAAAAGTTCTTTCCGGTCTAACCGTTACTTCTAAAATACTTGACCCCGGACTAGTACCAGCCGAAAGTTCCGCCGAGATATTTCTAATTAAAGGATTGAGTTGGAGTAATTGCAAAGATTGCAACAACCGATTAACATTTAAAGGAGTTTTGGCACCCAAACGGAGACGCGATCGGACATAATTAGGATTTAATCTCCCAGTACCACTAACCCGAATCTCCTCAACCGAACCTTCCACCACCTGAATTTTCACTATCCCACCCGTGAGAGTTTGCGGGGGAATAAACGCACCTGAAGTAATATAACCTTTGCTAACATAAAGTTGAGTTACAGCCGATCGCGCCTGCAACAACTGAGCAAAAGAAATCTTCCCCACAAAAGGTTTCAACACCCGATCAAACTCTTCCTTGCTAAAAACCGTACTCCTCTCAACCTCGTACCCCTTCACCTCAATTTCCCCAGGAATATCACCAGGTAAAGGTTCAGGAACACTGGGCGCAGGCGCAGAACCAGGAGGCGTAAGCAACTCCGACGGAGGCGGTAAAGGAGTCGGCGTAGGTAAAGGAGGCGGCGGCGTAGTTGGTGGTAAAGGAAGAGTGGGAAAAGGTAGGTTAGGATTAATCTGTTGAGCAAATAATGGACTAGTGTTGCTGACAAAACATATCAAATTCAGCAACGCAGCCGAAGCCGGAATAGCAACTAACTTAGGCAACGTCATAAAAGTTAGGGATAAGTAACGGACAACACAACCATCCATCGCAAAAGTAATTCCGTCCATAAAGTTTAGCATCGGCTGCGAAATTTCCTGTATTTCGTCATAAATCTTACCCGTGTTATTCCCGAAAATCACTGAGTTAGCGACAAGGGAAAAATACTATGCTAGAAAGTTCTAGGTAAGAAGAAATTAAATTTATGGTTGCAACTCAAATCAAGCACGAAGTCAAAGACCTTTCCCTCGCCCCCCTTGGCAAACAACGCATTGAATGGGCGGGACGGGAAATGCCAGTATTAAAGCAAATCAGGGAAAGATTTGGCAAAGAAACACCCCTAGCTGGGATTCGCTTAGTCGCCTGTTGCCACGTTACCACCGAGACTGCAAATCTCGCCATTGCACTCAAAGCAGCTGGCGCAGACTCCTTGCTAATTGCCAGTAACCCCCTTTCCACCCAAGATGACGTAGCAGCTTGTTTAGTTGCAGAATACGGCATCCCCGTCTTTGCCATCAAAGGTGAAGATGCAGAAACCTATACTCGTCACGTCCACATCGCTTTAGACCACCGTCCGAATATTATCATCGATGATGGTTGCGACGTAGTAGCCACCTTAGTCAAAGAACGGCAACATCAACTTGCCGAAATCATCGGTACTACCGAAGAAACTACCACAGGAATTGTGCGTTTGCGTGCGATGTTCCGCGATGGCGTGTTAAGTTTCCCCGCCATTAACGTCAACGACGCAGACACGAAACACTTTTTTGATAACCGCTACGGTACTGGACAATCTACCCTAGATGGCATCATTCGCGCCACTAACATTTTATTAGCCGGAAAAACCATTGTTATTGCCGGATATGGTTGGTGTGGTAAAGGTAGCGCCCTCCGCGCCAGAGGCATGGGTGCTAATGTAATTGTGACTGAAATCGATCCGACAAAAGCGATCGAAGCCGTAATGGATGGTTTCCGCGTCCTGCCAATGGCGGAAGCTGCACCTTTAGGCGATATTTTCATCACCGTTACTGGTAACAAGCACGTCATTCGTAGCGAACATTTTGATGTCATGAAAGACGGTGCAATTGTTTGTAATTCCGGTCACTTTGACATTGAAATTGACCTCAAAGCATTAGCAGCAAAATCCACCGAAGTTCGCACAGTACGAAACTTTACTGAAGAATATCACTTAAACAATGGTAAGTCAGTAGTAGTAATTGGTGAAGGTCGTTTGGTGAATTTAGCCGCCGCCGAAGGACACCCCAGCGCCGTAATGGATATGAGTTTTGCTAACCAAGCATTAGCTTGTGAATACTTAGCGAAAAACAAAGGTCAATTAGAAGCTGGAATTCACTCCGTTCCTGTAGAATTAGACAAAGAAATTGCCCGTCTAAAATTACAAGCAATGGGTATTAGCATTGACAGCCTAACATCCGACCAAATCGAATACATGAACTCCTGGACTTCAGGAACATAATATGTACGTAGTTGCGCTTTAGCGCTTTGGCGCTGAAGCGCAACTACGTACCAACTACCAACTACCGAACACCAAAAATATGAAAGAGTGGATACTGCAAATCATGACTTCCCTCAATTATGTGGGAATTGGCTTATTGATGTTTTTAGAAAATCTATTTCCCCCCATACCTTCGGAATTAATCATGCCCTTAGCAGGGTTTACAATTTCCCAAAAACAGATGGAATTTTTCCCCGCTATTTTCGCCGGGGTTTTGGGAACAATGTTGGGTGCTTTGCCTTGGTATTATGTAGGTAAACTGGTCGGAGAGGAGAACATCAAACGGTTAGCTGATAAATACGGCAAGTGGATTACCATTAGTAGAAAAGATATTGAAAAAGCAGACCAATGGTTTCACAAACACGGCGAAAAAGCCGTGTTTTTTGGTCGCTTAGTACCGGGAGTTCGCACGCTGATATCTTTGCCAGCAGGTATCAGCAATATGAAGTTAATCCCATTTTTAATTTATTCTACGATCGGCACGACGATTTGGGTAAGCTTACTCACTTTTGCCGGTTATAAATTAGGGGAACATTACGAATTAGTAGATGAATATCTCGCCCCGGTTTCTAAAATTGTCGCTGCGATTCTAGTAGTTGCTTTAATTATTTGGATTGTGAGAAAAAGAACGAGAAATCAAATGTAAGCAAGAGATAAATCAAAGGGCAAAATGGGAGGTAATCTCCTAGATAAAGATTACAAATTCATTGCCACAGAACCACTAGGAAAAAGTGGTCAGAAGGGTGAACGCAAAGTCTGGGAAGCTGTCAAAAGCGTATTTTCTGAAAGGGAATGTATTGCTTATTGGCGTTATCCCATTTTTTGTGCGGTGAGGAAAGTTCGCAAAGAACCAGACATATTAATAGCTGATATCGAACTTGGTCTAATTGTAATTGAGGTAAAATCAATAACAATAGACCAAATTCTCGCTATTAATGGTCATCGTTGGGAGTTACGCAACTTTTATACTAATAGTAGCAACCCTTACGAACAAGCGGAAAATCAATTGTTTGGGTTGTTGGGATATTGCGATCGCGAACCCAACCTCCGCAGCCAAGTCAGTGGTAGAGTTATAGTAGCCTTACCCTTCATTTCCCACCAGCAATGGCAAAACAAAGGTTTCGCCAAACTCCCCAGTTCGCCGCCTATCCTCTTCCAAGAAAATCTGTTTTTAGAAACCGAAAACCCCACATTTTTAGCTCAAATTCGTCAAACCTCTCCCATAATTAAAGGCAGAAAACTAAACCCAGAACAATGGAAACTACTTTTATCAGTATTAGGAGGAAACCCAGTTTTCCGCCAACGTAAAACTAACCTTTCCCACAACCAAGCAGAACTAGAAAAGAAAAGTCTTCGCACCAGTACCCTAGAAAAAGTCAGACAAAACTTATCCGAATTCGACTTACAACAAGAAAATATTGGAAAACAAATTCCCCCCGGAATGCAAAGAATTCGTGGGATTGCAGGTTCAGGAAAAACCGTTTTACTATGCCAAAAAGCGGCGAATATGCACTTAAAATATCCCGAATGGGATATTGCTTTAGTGTTTTTTAGTCGCAGTTTATACGAACAAATAATTAACCAAATAGATAAATGGATACGCCGCTTTAGTCATAACGAAGTTCAGTATAATCCCAACAATGAAAAGTTGCGCGTCCTTCATGCGTGGGGTGCAAAAAATCAACCAGGACTGTACAGCATCATTTGTGAAGCAGCAAACGCCCCGAAATTAACTGTTTTTGATACGGAAAATAAACAACCAAATGAATCTTTAGCAGAAGTTTGTAGTTTTCTTTTAGAAAAAACCCAAATCCCCCAAATCTTTGATGCTATTTTAATTGATGAAGGTCAAGATTTGATGGTTGATGATGAATTTAAATATCAAGATAAACAACCTTTTTATTGGATGGCGTACCAAGCATTACGACCTTTTGATGAACACCATCCCGAACAACGCCGCTTAATTTGGGCGTATGACGAAGCGCAAAGTTTAGATTGTTTAAATATTCCTACAGCAGGGGAATTGTTTGGCGATGAATTAGCGCATTTAGTAACAGGTCAATATCCTGATGGTATCAAAAAAACGGAGATTATTCACCGATGTTATCGTACTCCTGATCCTATTGTAACTGCTGCTCATGCGATGAGTATGGGTTTGCTACGTCGGGGGGGAATGGTATCAGGAATTACCCGAACGGAAGATTGGCAAGCGTTAGGTTATGAAGTGCAAGGTCGGTTTACTCGCGGTCAACAAGTTACTCTCAAAAGATTGACCCAAGACTCTCCTAATATTATCACAAAACTTTGGGAAAAGCCAGTTTTAGAGTTTGAAACTTATAATTCTAGACAGGCGGAGTTAAGGGCTTTAGCTGATAGTATTGTAAGGGATGTGTTGTGCGATCGCCTCCAACCCAGCAAAGAAATTTTGGTAATAGTTTTAGGTTCGTTTTTCGAGGCGATGCGATTAGAAAATCATGTCGCTGAATTCTTAATGTCGGAAGGTATCGATATATTTATTCCGGGGACAACTGATTGTAACATTTTAAGGGGGGAGGGGGAGAATAGCGATCGAAACAAATTCTGGTGTGAAGGCGGCGTTACCGTCTCGCGCATTCATCGCGCCAAAGGTAACGAAGCAGACATGGTTTATGTAATTGGTTTAGATAATATTGCCAAAGACGAAAGTAATATTAGATTAAGAAATCAACTTTTTATTGCTTTAACCAGAACTCGCGCTTGGGTGAAATTGAGTGGCGTTGGTAACTATCAAATGTATGAAGAAATGCGCCGAGTAATTGCCAGTGGCGACACTTTTACCTTTACCTTCAATCATCGCCCAAAACGGGAAATTAGCGTCACCGAGGCCGGAGAATTGTTAAAAAGATATGCAGCAGGCGGAAGAAACTTTCAAAATGCAGATTTGCGAGGAATTCAGTTAGCTGGTGCTAATTTAAGAAGTGCAAATTTAATTAGTGCTAAGTTGAACAATGCTAATTTAAGTAATGCCAAATTGGATAGCGCAAAATTGGTAATTGCCGATTTGAGTAATGCTGATTTAAGTAACGCCAGTTTGCGAAAAGCTAAATTAATGGGCGCAATTTTAAGAGAGGCAAATTTAAGCGGCACAGATTTAAGTCGTGCAGATTTAAGCGATGCAGATTTGCGAAATGCAAAGTTAGTTGGCGCGAATTTGTTGGGGGCAAATTTGAGTGCTGCTGATTTGACTAACGCAGATTTGACAGGGGCGAATATTGCAGGGGTTGAGTTGGGAGATAGTAAGGTATATTTATAGAGTATTATTTAAAGTTAAAGCTAAATCAATGAGCAATAAACCAAAAATTTTTTCTTTTTTCGCAGGTTCAGGGTTTCTCGATTTAGGGTTTGAATTAAATGGGTTTGACATCGTATATGTCAACGAAATTTATTCCCCATTTATGCAAGCATATCGTTATTCAAGAGAATATCTTAAAATACCTACGTCAAAATATGGCTATCATGAAAAAGATGTAACTAACTTAATTGAAGGAGAAGAAGCATTAAATCTTTGTTACTTAATACAGGATGCTCGTAAAGATGCAAGTATTATTGGTTTTATAGGTGGGCCTCCCTGTCCTGATTTTTCAATTGGGGGAAAAAACCGAGGTAAGGAAGGAGATAATGGTAAGCTTTCAGCCTGTTATATTGAATTAATTTGCCAACAGAAGCCGGATTTTTTCTTGTTTGAAAATGTCAAGGGATTGTGGAAAACTAAAAAACACCGGGCTTTTTTTGAAGAACTGAAAACTAAGATAATTCAATCAGGTTATGTGTTGATAGAACGTCTAATTAATGCTATAGAGTACGGTGTTCCTCAAGACAGAGAACGAATTATTTTGATTGGTTTTAGAACTAGCTTACTTAAGGAATTAGGAATTAAAATTAATAGCAATATCGGAATCTTACCAGAATCATATTTTCCTTGGAATAAATATATAATACATCCGAACAATAAAGTTTTTTCTTTACCTTGGCCTACTACCAACTTATTTGAAGAAAATTCTCTCTTGCCTCATCCTGATAGCATATCACTACCTTTAACAGTAGAGTACTGGTTTAAAGAAAATGATGTGCTTAATCATCCAAATGCTGAACACCATTTTCAACCAAAAGCTGGAATTAAGAAATTTGCTTCGGTTGATGAAGGAGATGTTTCCAAAAAATCATTTAAGCGGCTTCATAGATGGAGATATTCTCCAACAGCTTGCTACGGAAATAATGAAGTACACTTACATCCTTATAAAATACGTAGATTGTCAGTTGCCGAAGCACTGGCTATCCAATCTTTACCTAAAAACTTTATTCTTCCTGCTAATATATCACTAACTAATATGTTTAAAACAGTTGGTAATGGTGTTCCTTACTTAGCTGCAAAAGCTATTGCTAAAACCATGCTTGATTTTTTAGAAACAAGAGAATGGGATGATGAACTACCAGTTAATCAGCAATTGGAGTTACCACTAATATTTAGATAATATTTACCTGCTTATACTATGGTTTCAGAACATCTTCAATTAACGGCATTAAATCTTGTTTTCTATTATATAGATATGTCCCATCTACTAGTTTAAAGTTTTGTTCCATCACGATACCATGAGGGGCAACTGCTGTGCTAAATATAGTTCTATCAGCAGAGGTTAACTCACTAGCAACCATATAATATTTCCAACTTTGCTTTAATATATATCCCATTGCTTTGATCATTGCTGCTTCAAACAATGGTTGATATCTACGATCGGGACGATTTGAGGTTTTTAGAGAAACTGCTGCTTTTACTTCTGTTGCTTGTAATGTACCTTTAAAACGGTTGTAGAACACCAAACTGTCTGGATTTTTTGCTTGATCTTTTAGAAGCGCCTGAATAGATGAAAAATTATTACTATTACTCACATCAACAATAATGTAATCTGGACTTGGGAGAAAGATTTTATCTTTAAAAGGCGCAATTTTAGCTAAATCATTTCCGTCAATGAATTGATTATTATTGAACAAGCTAAGAAATTTGGAAGAAACTTCTTCTCTTCCTTCACTTTGTAACTGAGAGTTTGGCAGTGAAAATATAACAATACAGCTATTATTTTGCTGATTGATCTCGAAAAGGATTTCCGATAATAAGCTAGTTGCTATAAATTCATTCCATCTTCCAGCTGCATTATTCAGAGCGCCTACTTCAGGATTTTTGCCGTAATTAGATCTAAAAGCTGTTATAGTTATTTCTTTAAGCCAGTTGATGATTTCATTAACAGATTGATTATTGTCAAGTTTTTCAACTAATTCAGATGACAGATTTTTATAAATTATTATGCTATTTATTTGAACTTTACCGTTTGACTTCTGTGTAAACCATTCGCTATCACTAACCATTTTATTTATCTCCCTCAATTCCATAGTTGGCAAAGAGGGTAGAGAGAGAAATTTCTAGTGCCTTTGCCAGCTTTTCAATGTTTTCTAACGAAGGATTGCGGGAACCTCTCTCAATATCAGAAATGTAAGTACGGTGGAGTCCTGATCTAAAAGCAAGCTCTTCCTGGGAAATACCTAGCTCACCTCGACGTTGCTTGATAGCAAGTCCAAAGCGCTGTTTAATACTTAGTTCACCCTTTTTTGTCACAGTCTAATGTTGAGTGAATAGTAGTTTATAAGTCTACAGACTATAAGTGACATTAAAGCTGGAAATGGCAAGACAAAGGAAAAGTACGATCGCACCCACCCCCACCCCACCGCAAAAAAGAAAAAGCGATCGCTCCCTCTCCCTGCGAAAAACAGAGTGCGATCGCATTAGATACAGATATTTTAATTTGGTGTGAAAAAAATCAGCTTACTTAATAAGCACCTGTTTGTCTCAGCATCAGAAAAACTGTTTGAAAAATAATTACTAAGTCATACCAAGGATTCCATAATTTTTGGTAACGCAAATCGAGAGCAACAATAGCTTCAAAATCTTTGATGTTCGATCGACCATTGACTTGCCATTCACCTGTTATACCTGGTTTTACATTCAATCTTTGCCAGTGATGTGCAGTGTAATGAACAACTTCATCTCTTGTGGGAGGACGAGTTCCAACTAAACTCATTTCCCCTGTGAAAACATTCCAAAATTGCGGAAATTCATCTAAACTGGTGCGGCGTAAAAAGCGTCCAACTCTGGTAATACGGGGGTCATTTTCGTTTTTAAATATTAATCCTTTGGCTTCGTTTTTAATTGATGCTTTTAGTGCATCAGCGTTTTGCACCATCGTCCGAAATTTGTAAATTCGGAAAGTTTTACCATAAAGACCATAGCGTTTTTGAGAGTAGAAAATTGGGCCATGACTATCTAATTTGATGGCAATGGCGATCGGGAAAAAAATTAAAGCTAAAATTAATAATCCGATTAAACTACCGATAATATCTATCAACCGTTTAGAGAGAGAGCTAGTGGAAGGGTGAGAAGTTCTGAGTGATAATGATAATGTACTCATTGAATTATTGACCTCAGATTGCATGGGTTTAGTTGAAGAGTAAATCAGATTTTAATTAGCTTCTCAATGGAGTTACGCTTATTAACTAGCGTTTGCGTAGCGTGCTGTGAAGCTTATTTCATCTCCATAAGGGCGCGATTCCTTTTTCCTTTGAGCCGCCTTTATTCCCCAGCTTGTAGCTTTAGAAATTAAATCTTTTAAAGTCTTTCTGGCTTGTTTTTGTTGCCAAAAGTAGCCATCTAAAGAAGTAGCATATAAAGGAGGTAGACGATTGAGAGCGTAAGCTATAGCATCATTTATATTGATAGATTTAGCGACATTTTCAGGTAGGTTTTGGAGTTGCTGCTCTACTTCTTCAATTACCAAGAGTTCCATTGCGTTACGATAATTTGAGAGTGATTTAGGTAGGGA
Source organism: Floridaenema aerugineum BLCC-F46 (assembly GCF_041929345.1). Classification (NCBI taxonomy): domain Bacteria; kingdom Bacillati; phylum Cyanobacteriota; class Cyanophyceae; order Aerosakkonematales; family Aerosakkonemataceae; genus Floridanema; species Floridanema aerugineum. Next base: position 49,072 of record NZ_JBHFNQ010000056.1, on the reverse strand, counting down.
ATTCATAGCTTAAAAACCTGAATGATGATAGTTGAATGGCGATCGGTTTAGAATTAGTTAGGTTTGTTTGTTTGTTTAACCTATCTTTAGTTTGCCCGATCGCACTTACTCCCGTCGATAGCTAAAGTTACAGCAGAATAGTAACTCCGAGTCAGGTAGGTAGAGCAAAAGTTACAGGAAGTTACAGCTGATGAGGCTAGAAGCTAACAGCTATAAAGAAAAAGCCCACCAACGTGAGCTTTGAAGTTGTTAGCTATGAAGTAAGAGAGAAATGAGAGATTAAGCCAGAGAATCAGCTTTTGAAACTAACTGCTCTTTTGGGGAAGAGGAAGTGCGACGTTTCAACATCCAAGCACCACCAAAGATTAACAAAGCTAAGGCGGAAGTCGGTTCGGGAACTGGCTTAGGTTGGGGGTTTGGTTGAGATGAGGAAGTCATCTTGAAACTAGCAGTTTCTCTGTCAAAGATGAACTGACTTGAATAAGTTGGACTTGAAAGTGCTTTTAAATCACTAGCAGTGAAACCCTGATTGCTAGTAACTTTAAATTTAGAAACCCCGCTACCTAGCAGTTTAATGAAGTCAATATTATCACCAGATTTATATTGACCAACGATCGCATCTCCCACAGAAATAGTAAACAAACTACTGTCATTCAGACCAGCCAAAAAGTTAGAGACTGCATTAAATTTCGCATCTCCAGCCATCTCCAATTCAAAACTATTACCTGATAGATTGGATGGAGTAGCGAACCAAAAACCACTTTGGGCATTATCAAACATTAAAGAATCGCCGACTTGTTGGGCTGAAATTGGCACGAGTCGAGAGGAACCTGTGACAACTGAATGAGTAACTGTTTCGCTAATATTTCCCCCTGAAGCTAACTCAGAAAAGCTCGCTCCAATCGCACAAGACTTACCAGAAAGTATACATTCTAGCATGGTTTCTTTGCTTGCTATGATGTCAGAGGCAATAGAAAATCGGCTTTGAGTTGGGGTTCCGTCATCCTTTTTGACGAGCAGATCGAAATAGTTGTAGTTCTTGCTTGGATCGTTACGGTTGGAGTTATTTAAAGCCAAAAATTCTCTTTGAGTTGAATCCAATTTGAAGTCTACTGCTGTACCATCTAAAAACAGCTTAAAATCAGTGATATCACCATTTCCTCCATATAAAGTCGAATCAGCTATCCCATTTTGATCGTACTGAGGGTTAGAGATATTAAAAAGCCAATTACTATAAAGATAGTCGCTCACCGTGTAGCTGCCTTTAATTCGGTTTCCATTAAAATTAAAAGTGACAGCATCAGCGGAAAGGGTCGTCAATCCTAAAGCTACTAGAGTGGTACTGGTAGCAGATAAAAATAATTTTTGCCAAGTTTGAGAAAACATATCTTTGTCCTTTACTTTTTGGAGTTGCAATTGTTTAGAATTAATCAGGTTTTGTTTGTTTAACCTGTATTCAGTTTCCCCGATCGCACTCACTCGCGTCGATAGACAAAGTTACAAGACAATTTTGATTAAATTTGTTAATTCTCAGTTAAATAGATAGGACAAAGTTACAGGAAGTTACAGCTGGTTCAGTACAATATCAATAAAATATGCCTTTCGACAGCTACAAATGAAAAAGCTTTCTGAATCTATGGACTGGGAATGTGGACTTGAAATGATTAACCAGGCATTACTGGCGAAAGTAGGTAGGCAGCTAAGTCTGGTGGAAGTAGCGATTCTTAAAGGTGCGTGGGAAGGTGAGACTTACGAAGCTATTGCCGACGCAGCTAACTATTCGGCTGGTTATCTGAAGCGGCACGTAGGGCCAAAACTGTGGCAAATGCTGTCTGAAGCGTTGGAGCAACAGGTTAGTAAGTCAAATTTTCGTTTGGCTTTGGAGCAAATCAGACAACAAAATCAGGAGTCAAAAGTACTTCTTTCGGCAAACAATCCTACCCCGGTTTTACAACCTGTTAGTAATAGCGATCGCGCAGAAGAAACGCCAATTGTCGATCGCTATGTGAAGCGCGAACCAATCGAAACTATCTGTTATGAAACTCTTTTACAACCAGGTTCTTTAATTCGCATTAAAGCTCCTAGCTTAATGGGAAAAACATTGCTTGTAAATCATACTTTGGCAAAATTAGCAACTGGAGGCTATCGAACTGGTAATTTAAGTTTTGAATTAGCCGATCGCAAAACTCATTTAACTAATCTCGATAAATTTTTACGTTGGTTTTGTATTAACGTTAGCCGAGAGTTAGAAATTCCTCCGCAATTAGATGATTATTGGGATGAGGAAGATATGGGTTCCAAAGTAAGCTGTACTACTTACTTTGAAGATTATCTTTTGTCTCAAGATGATAGTCCAGTTGTATTATGTTTAGATGATGTAGATTTACTCTTTCCTCATCCTGAAATTTACGAAGATTTTTTTGGCTTGTTGCGATCGTGGTATGAAAAAGCTAGAAGTCGCCAACGTTGGAAAAAATTACGCTTAATTATCGTCCATTCCACAGATGTTTATATCCGCTTAAATATCAATCAATCTCCCTTTAATGTTGGTTTACCCATAGAACTATCAGAATTTAGTAGCGAACAAGTAGTAGAATTAGCAAAGCAACAGGGATTAGAATCAACAAAAGATATCATCGAAGCGCTAATGCAATTATTAGGAGGTCATCCTTATTTAATAGAACAAGCGTTATTCTACCTGAAAAATCATCCCGAAATAACTTTAGAACAGATGTTAGCAGACGCTCCTACAGATCGGGGAATTTACGCTAGTCATTTGCGAAAATATTGGTTAAATTTACAATCAAACCCAGATTTGGCAGAAGCGTTTAAAAAAGTCATCACTTCTAACCAACCCGTGCATCTACAACCTATCCAAGCTTACCAGTTACAAAGTATGGGTTTAGTCAAACTTGCTGGTAATGAAATCGAGCCTCGCTGTAAATTATATTGCCAGTATTTCCTCCAACATTTAGAGGATATTCAATGAACATTGAACGGAATACTATCTATAAATATCAAATTGGGGGAAGCTTACCCGCTAGCGCTCCCACTTACGTAACTCGACAAGCAGATTTAGACCTTTATAATGCTTTGTTAGGTGGGGAATATTGCTATGTTTTAAATTCCCGCCAAATGGGAAAATCTTCCCTCCGAATTCAGACAATGTGCAAGTTACAAGCACAAGGAATTAGTTGCACTGAAATTGAATTGAGTGGAATTGGTAGCCAGCAAATTACAGCGCAACAATGGTACGGAGGGATAATTCAAGAGTTAATTAGTGGCTTTGATTTACAGGTAAATCGACGCAATTGGTTGCGCGAACATGAGGATCTTTCACCTGTACAACGTTTGGGAAAGTTTATTGAAACTGTGTTGCTGGATCAAGTCAGCGGAAATCTGGCAATTTTTATCGATGAAATTGATAGTGTTTTAAGTTTAAGTTTTCCTACAGATGAGTTTTTTGCTTTAATTCGGAACTGCTACGATAAACGCGCAACTAAACCGGAATATCAACGCTTAACTTTTGTTTTGTTGGGAGTTGCAACGCCTTCGGATTTAATTCAAGATAAAAATTCTACTCCTTTTAATATTGGGAGAGCGATCGAATTAAAAGGTTTCCAATTAGAGGAATGTGTTACTTTAGCGTCAGGATTACAAGGAAAAGCGAGAAATCCTCAAGCGGTTTTAAAAGAGGTTTTAAGTTGGAGTGGTGGACAACCATTTTTAACTCAAAAAGTTTGTTGGTTAGTAGTTAATTGTTCTGAAGATGAAATGATTCCTGATGGTGAGGAAAAAGCATTGGTTGAGCGGTTGGTGCAAAAGCGAATTTTGGAAAATTGGGAATCTCAAGATGAACCAGAACATTTAAGAACAATTCGCGATCGCATTCTCAGAAATGCTCGTTCTACCGAAAACCTACTCCTACTATATCAGCAAATCTTACGCCAAGGAAAACTCGCAGCTAACAATAGTCACGAACATCTAGAGTTAAGATTATCTGGATTAGTCACCAAACAACAAGGCAATTTAGTTGTATATAATCGGATTTACCAAACTATATTTAACGCTGATTGGACGATCGCACAACTTAAGGTTTTCCAGCCTAATTTAACTGAAGATAATTCCACTCTACCACCTACTTCGAGAGACAAGAAAGTTTTAGCTGCTATAGCCTTTACGGATGTGGTTTCTTTTACTAAAAAAATGGCAGCGAACGAAAGTCATACATTAGCTTTGATCGAGCGTGACTTTAAGTTAATGAAAGAGATTTGTCAGAGATACGAAGGACAAATACTCAAATCTCTAGGTGATGGAATTCTCATGTATTTTACGAGTGTGGAAAAAGCTGTTGCTTGCTCGATCGACATTCAAAAATCATTAGCTTTAGCTGCGGCTAATTTACCCAAAAATGATGTTTTATTGCACAGAATTGGCATTCATTTAGGAGAAGTTTTTTTTAGTGGTAGTGATGTGATGGGAAATGGCGTAAATTTGGCAGCACGTCTGCAATCAGAGGCAGAATCAGGGGGTATTTGTATCTCTGAAGATGCCTACAAAGCAACGAAACCTGACTTGCAAAAACAGGCATATTATGTAGGAGAGCGCCAGCTAAAAGGAATTTCAAATCCCGTACCAGTTTATCACATTCCTACTTTTTATTCGCTAACTGAAACGGGAGTTAAATTACAATTAAATCCTTTAAAAAGGCGGGCAATAAATTGGTTAAAAGTGATGTTAGTGAGTACGATCGCAACTAGTTTAACAGTAGGAGTGCGATCGCTCGGTTGGTTGCAAACTTGGGAATTACAAAGTTTTGATTTATTAATGCAATTACGACCTCAAGAAAAACCAGATGAACGGCTTTTATTAGTAACTATTACCGAAGAAGATGTGCAATCTCAACCTGCGGAAGAAAGAGTAGGTAGTTCATTATCCGATCGTTCATTATTGCAACTAATAACTAAACTGGAAAAATCTCAACCAAAAGCGATTGGATTGGACATTTATCGCGATCGCGCAACAGCCAAAGATTATCAGAATTTAGCTAATTGGATGAAAAAGAGCGATCGCTTTTTTGCCATCTGTCATTATGGAAACCCAGGAGTTATTCCCCCACCAGAAATTCCCCCATCTCGCCAAGGTTTTAATAATGTAGCAACCGATATTGATGGCATTCTGCGCCGTCATTTATTAGCTGTTAGTTTACCATCTCCTTGCCAAAATAAATACTCTTTTAGCTGGCAAATAGCAACCCATTATCTAACCAAACAAAAAGTTAAAGCTAAAGTAACTCCAGATAATTATCTTCAGATTGGTTCAACTGTATTTAAAACATTAAAAAGTAACACAGGTGGCTATCATAATATAGATGCAAGCGGTCATCAAATCATGTTAAATTACCGTGCTACAAATCAGATTGCTAAAACAATTAGTTTGAAAGAAGCTTTGAGCGATCGATTAAACCCCGAATTAGTAAAAAATCGAATAGTTCTCATTGGTACTACCGCTCCCAGTTTTAACGATCATGATTGGCGAACACCTTACAGCAGCACTCAAGGCTCAATTAAAACCATGTCAGGAGTAGAAATTCAAGCACATAAGATCAGCCAAATTCTCAGTGCTGTTTTGAATCATCGACCTTTGATTTGGTGGTTGCCAAAACCTGTAGAAATTGTCTGGATTTTCTGCTGGTCATTATTAGGAGCAATCTTAGCCAAAATTTCTTATTCATCGCAGAGTTTGATAATTAAAGGAGGAATTGCTATTGCTATCCTCTGGGTAACTTGCTTTTTGATTCTAACTTTTCCAAGTGGTTGGATACCTTTATTACCCGCAATTTTAGGATTAGCAATTAGTGGAGGAGGAGCAATGTTTCTCCTGAAAAATTACAATAAACATCTCCAAAAAAGATTGTAATAGATCCCCGACTTCTTGAAGAAGTCGGGGATCTGAGCAGCTGTAAGTACCTGTAAAATTCCCTCTCAGTTTCCTGAAACATTATCTATCGACAGCCCTAAATTAATCTGACAAGCTAAATATTAGGTTAACCCCAAGAGGTCATCCAAGCAATTACTAATGATGAAGGATTCCACTATGAATAATCAATTTCTCAGCTATCAAAAAGTAGAATCTGCGCTCTTACCTTTACAACATACGGAAGCGCATCTGAGTAGTTTTGTTCAGTGGGTATTGCAAACAACTTCAGGTGAAAATGTTCCCACCGATGCAGCTTTAGAATTGCTCGATCGCGCCTGGGAAGCACAAAAATTACTTTGGCAACTACGAGAAGGTTAATTTATCACAGTAATGACTTTCCTGTAACTTCCTGTAATAAGCTGACTGCAATTTCATGGACTCGAACAAATTCTCCTGTAACTTTATCTATCGACTTAATCAAGTCGATTAAAGAAACTGAATAAGTAAATACTTAGTTTAAACAGGAGCGAAATATTTATGAATAAACTTGCAGAATTGTCAGCAGCAACAGTTATTGGTCTCTCCCTAAATTTCATCGGAACAGGTGAGGCGTTGGCATATTCTTTCACTCCTATTACTGTTAGCGAAAGCTCAAATCCTTGGTTTAGGAATTCGGTAACTTCACCCTCACTTAATGATAATGGCACAATAGCTTTCTGGGTTTATTTCCAAGATTCTTCAGAAGGTCTTTACACTGCCAATAATGGTTCGCGAAATCTTCTTGCCGATACCGCTTCCTCTCCAGTTAAATTTTTTATAGGAGGAGCAGGTACACCTGCGATCAATAACCAGGGCACAGTAGCTGTCTATGCAGACTTGGATAATGGGGGAGGAGGTATTCTTAGCTTCAACGGTCAATCTTTGACGACTATTGCTGATGGTAATGGTTCCTTCTTGAGCTTCCCACCATCTGTTGCAATTAACGATAGTGGTACTGTAGCTTTTGGGGCTGAATTGGACACAGGAAATCGAGGCATTTTTACATCTAACGGAGGCACTATTAAACAGGTAGCTGAGTTACCTTCCAGGAACCCTTCCAGTTTCTACGATCCCTTCGCTCCAAGGGTTGCTATTAATAGCTCAGGTACGATTGGCTTTACATACTGGCAAAATGTCGATTTTGAGCTAGGCTACTCTGCTTTATATCTCAATGATTCCGTCGTCGCCGATAACAGTGGCAAGTTTGAGCTCTTCGGTAGTCCGGCACTTAACGATCAAGGTAAGTTAACTTTTTTCGCTACCTTAGATTCAGGAAACGGAGGCATTTTTCTTTATGATGGTGAGCAGATAATTGACTTCGCCAACAACAATGACAACAGTTATTTTAAAGGGTTTAATTTTTATGATGCAGCGATCAATAATCAAGACACTGTAGCATTCTTTGCCCAGCAGAACCTTAATGATGGTACTTCTTATCAAGGTATCTTCACTGGCTCAAACCCGCAAACTGACAAAGTAATAGGTGTTGGTGATGAGCTACTTGGCTCTAAAGTGAAAAACCTGAGCTTTTCTAGTAAAGGGCTAAATAATTTAAATCAAATCGCTTTTTATGCCGAATTAGAAAATGGCAGCAAAGGATTCTTCCTTGCTAACCCCACACCTAAGTCTGTTCCCGAACCTGTATCTGTATTCTCTTTGTTGGCTATGGGTGCTTATGGTTTAACCTTGAAGCGATCGCAACACAAGAAAGCTTAATGTATTTCTGCATAGCAGTGTCAAATATAGAGTAATGGTGCGTTGCGTTATCACGCTTCGCACCCTACGGATAGCTGGGAATTTATGTAACTTCCTGTAACAATCTGACTGCAATTTCAGAAACTCGCACAAATTTTCCTGTAACTTTATCCATTTACTTAATCAAGCCGATTCAGGAAACTTAATAACTAAGTAAACGCCAGAGCAACATCTAGTTTCAAAAGGAGCGAAAAGTTTATGAGTAAGCTTGCAGAATTGCCAACAGCAACATCTATGAGCCTCTCCTTAGATTTTATCGGTATGGGTGAGGCATTGACATATTCTTTCACTCCTATTACTGTTAGCGAAAGCTCAAATCCTTGGTTTAAGGAACTGGGAGCAGCACCCTCACTCAACGATCGCGGCACGATCGCCTTCTGGGTTTATTACCAAGACTCCTCAAAAGCTCTTTACACTGCCAATAATGGCTCGCGAAATCTTCTTGCCGATCGCACTTCTTCAGGGGCTAAATTTTTCCTAGTAGCAGGTGATCCTATCATCAATAACCAGGATACTGTAGCTGTCTATGGGGAATTGGAGCGGGGAGGAGAAGCTATTCTCACTTTCAACGGTGAATCTTTTACGCCTATTGCTGATAGTAAAACTTCCTTCTTCTGTTTCCCATCATCTGTGGCAATTAATGATAATGGTACTGTGGTTTTTGTAGCTGAATTGGACACAGGAAACCGAGGCATATTCAAATCTAACGGCGGCTATACTAAACAGATTGCTGAGTTACCCGCAAAAGATTATTTCAGTATTTACGACCCCATGATTACCAGGGTTGCTATTAATAATCCTGGTACAGTTGCCTTTACATATTGGGAATTTGTTGATTTTCTGCCTGGTTATTCTGCTTTGTATATTAATGATTCGATCGATCCGATCGCAGATAACATCGACAAGTTTGATCGTTTCACTAATTTGGCAATTAATGATGAAGGTAAGGTAGTTTTTTGTGCTGACTTAGCTTCAGGAAACGAAGGCATTTTTCTTTATGACGGTAACGAGATAATTGAAATTGCTAACAACAATGAAGGCAGTTATTTTCAAGATTTTAGCCTTTCTAACCCAGCAATTAATAACCAAGGTACTGTAGCATTCTTTGCCGAACAAAGCTTTAGTGATGATAATTCTTATCAAGGTATTTTCACTGGCTCAAACCCGGAAACTGATAAAGTAATAGCTGTTGGCGACGATCTGCTTGGTTCTAAAGTTAAAAAACTAAGCTTTTCTGGTAAAGGGTTAAATAATTTGGGTCAGATCGCTTTTTATGCCGAATTAGAAAATGGCACTAAAGGATTTTTCCTTGCTAACCCCAGACTTAAGTCTATTTCCGAACCTGTATCTGTATTCTCTTTGTTAACTATGGTTGCTGATGGTTTAAATGTGAAGCGATCGCAAGGCAATATTATTTAGCCTGAATCACAACCTGCAATATACTGCATTAAAGACGACAAATAGCAGCTTTTATTGGGGTTTGATTTAATGAAGGCGCAGCAGTTGGGATTTTCTGTGTTCTATTTAATTGCTTGTACTCCGGCGATCGCACAAATTGTCCCAGATACCACTTTACCAAGCAATTCCTTAGTTACCCAAGAGGGAAATATCAGCATAATTAAGGGAGGAACACAAGTAGGTGGAAATTTGTTCCACAGCTTTCGCGAGTTTTCCATTCCTACAAACGGCGAAGCTTTTTTTAACAATGCAACCGATATTCAAAATATTTTTAGTCGGGTAACAGGTAGCTCAATTTGTAATATTGATGGATTAATTAGAGCCAATGGTACAGCTAATTTATTTTTAATTAATCCCAATGGAATTATTTTTGGCTCTCAGGCAAGATTAAACATTGGTGGGTCGTTTCTAGCAAGTACAGCTAACAGCATAAATTTTACGGATAGCACTTTTTTTAGTGCAACTAATCCGCAATCAACAACGCTACTAACTATTAGTGTACCGATCGGCTTACAATTTGCGAGTAACCCAGGCAATATTGTCAATCAAGCTAGGGATATTAATAACAATGGTTTGCAAGTGCGATCGAGAAAAAGTTTAGCACTTGTGGGTGGTAATGTAATGCTTAATGGTGGGGTTTTACAAGCACCGGGAGGTCAAATTGAATTGGGAGGTTTATCTAATGTGGGAACAGTTGGATTGAGTTTAGTTGGCGATCGTTTAAACTTGGATTTTCCAGAAGGTGTAGCACGCTCAGATGTCTCGCTGATCGATATGGCTCGTCTTTCGGTAGTACCTGATTTTAATAATACTGATTTGATGCAACCTCCGAGTAAAATAGCCATCAATGCTCGGAATATAAATTTCGTCACAGGCATAGTTTTTGTCGAAACTTTACGCAATCCTTTATCTAGGAACAGAAAAGCCGGAGAGGTTACGTTTAACGCTACAGAATCCATCTCATTATCACCTATTTTTCTGATTGCAGATGGGATTGATGGTGTTATTAATATGCAAGCTCGATCGATTTCCTTGATTGACTCTGCATTGCAAGTCAATAATTTTAGAGAAGGGGGAACTGCCAAGATATCTTTACAAGCTAAAGATCGTATATTTATAGATTTCGGTTTTATGGTCAGCAATACTTCGGGAAAAGTGCCCAGTGAAATTAACATTCAAGCTCGGTCAATTTCTATCACTAATCGCTCTCAAATCAGTTCCTTTGGGCTAGGCGATGGAGCTTTCGGAACAATTAACATTAACGCTCTTGATTCTGTTAGTATTTCCGACAGCCTTTTAACTAACTTTGCTCTTGATAGGACAGCTAGAGCAGGCAATATTAATATTAAAGCGCGATCGCTTTTTTTAACCGATGGTGCTCAAGTGAATGCCAGTACCGCTAGAAATACAAATGCCGGAAATATCGATATTGTTGCTGATTTTATTACTATCTCTGGAATTGGTCGATCGATAATTAATAGCGGATTAAGTAGCGGCTTATTTGCTAATGCTACAGGTTCTAATTCCACAGGTTCGGGAGGCAATATTAGGATCAGAACTGGGCAATTAATTGTCAGCGATGGAGGCAAAATTTCGGTGTTTAGTGATGGGAGAGGAGCAGCGGGAAACCTTTTCATTGATGCGGATTTTATCAGATTGGAAAATCAAGCTTCTCTCAATGCTGATACTAAAGCTGGGCAAGGTAATATTACTGTAAATTCTCCTTTTTTATTAATGCGTCAAGGTAGCCGAATTACTACTAATGCTACTGGGAGTGCGATCGAAGGTGGCAATATCACTCTTGACCTAAAAAATGGCATTTTAGTCGCCTTAGAAAATAGCGATATCAATGCTAATTCTCAAGAATTTAAAGGAGGAAAAGTTAACATTAATGCGCTAGGAATTTTTGGCACTCAATCTCGGCTGACACCTACCTCAGAAAGTGACATTACTGCTAGTGGTGGCACAGAGGAATTAAGAGGAATAGTGCAAATTAACACCTCAATAGTTGACCCCAGTTCGGGATTAATTCAATTACCCGAAAATGTGGTAGATACTACTCGTTTAGTCGATCGACGTTGTTCTCCTCAACAACAACAAAGTACATTTATAATTACGGGGCGTGGCGGCTTACCTATTCCCCCGAATGAAGCCCTCAATGCTGAGAGTATTTGGGAAGATTGGCGGATTAGTTCTGATAATCCCAAAATCAGGGAATTAAATTTAACTAATAGAAACCATCCTGAAAGTATCAAGCCAAAACCCGAAACAATTGTCGAAGCCCAAGCATGGTACAAAGATGGCAATGGTAATATTATATTAACAGCACAAGCAAGTTCAATAACGCCTCACGGAAATTGGTTGAATTCTCCCTTTTGCCCACCTTGAACTAAAAACTAGTTCGGGATTTGTCTGATATTTAGTTTGATTTATCGTCTACTTTCTGTCGATAGATAAAGTTACAGAAAGTTACAGGAAGTTCAGAAAAAAGTATAAAAATTTGATAGAAAACCACTCTTTATGATATAAAGAAAAATATTAAATTTATGAAATAAATCTATGAACAACTACCTTCTTGTAATTAGGATTTTTAGTAGCAATACATTACTTTATCTGATAACTTCAATGCCAACAATGGCACAAGTTATTCCAGATGCCACTTTGCCGAATAATTCTTTAGTTATCCAACAGGGTAATACCAGCATAATTGAAGGAGGAACGAGGGCGGGTGGCAATTTATTCCATAGTTTTAGCGAATTTTCTGTGCCCACTGGTGGGAAAGTGTTTTTTAACAATGCTGTGGATGTGCAAAATATTTTGAGTCGAGTTACAGGGGGTACAATTTCTAATATTGATGGGTTGATTCGGGCTAATGGTGTTGCTAATTTATTTTTACTTAATCCGAATGGAATTATTTTTTGCCCTCATGCTAGTTTAAATATTGGTGGTTCGTTTATAGCTTCTACTGCGAGTGGTTTAAGGTTTGCAGATGGCAGTTTTTGGAGTGCTAAAAACCCGCAATCTTCACCTTTACTAACTGTTAGTGTGCCGATAGGTTTACAATTTGGAACTAATGCGGGAAGTATTGTTAATCGATCGCAAACGCCAAGAAATGATGCTTTAATTTTTCCTGGGTTGTCGGTACAACCGGGCAAAACTTTAGCGTTAGTGGGAAATGGGATAACGTTGGAAGATGGAGGTTTGACGGTACTAAATGGGCGCGTTGAGTTGGGTAGCGTTGGTGACTCAAGTTTGGTTGGTTTAAATGCGATCGACCAAGGTTTTGCTTTAAGTTATGAAAATGTGCAAAACTTTCAAGATATCCAATTATTATCGCCAAGTTTAAATTCTTCGGTATTTGGCGAAAATATCCAGTTACAAGGTAGACAAATTATACTTAAAAATAGTCCTGACTCTCTCGATTCTTCACAGATTCGCTATCAAAAATATTTAACTTTAAATGCTTCAGAATCAGTGGAAATTAGCGGCAAAAGTATTGTTGGTTCTGCTAATGTTGATGAGCAAGTTGTGGGAAGTTTGACGATCGCAACCGGAAGCCTAATTATTCGTGATGGAGCAACTGTATCTGCTAGTTTAGGCGGCACTTTAACCGTAAATGCTTCCAATTTTGTTGAAGTAAACGGTTTAGGTGAAGACAATAATTTTAGCAGATTATCAACTAATACTTCTGGTGAGATTATTGGGGGAAATTTAACGATTACAACTAGACAATTAACTGTAAAAAACGGAGGAAAAGTTCTTACTTCTACTTTTGGTAGGACAGATGCAGGAAATATAATTATTAAGGCAACTGACTCTGTAAAAGTGAGTGAAGGAGGCGGGATTTTTGCTTTAACTGAACCCGAATCTACAGGGAATGGAGGGAATTTAACAATTGAAACTCGGCGTTTAGAAGGAACTGCGATCGCCACCCAAAGCTACGGACAAGGTTTTGCCGGAAAATTGACTATCAATACTGTAGAACCTTTGCCAGAGGTAATAGAAACAGGAATTATTCCCGATCGCACTCTCCCGATCGACTCCACCGTAAAAGCAGGTTTCAATGCCACCTTAATTGAGGGAGGAACACAAGTAGGAAATAACCTATTTCACAGCTTTGAACAGTTTTCCTTATCCAGAGATAACACCGCTTATTTTAACAACAATTTAGATATTCAAAACATTTTCACTAGAGTAACAGGTAATTCAATTTCTAACATTGATGGTGCGATTCAAACCAATGGAACCGCTAATTTATTTCTACTCAATCCCAACGGAATTATCTTTGGGAAAAATGCCTCGCTGAATATTGGCGGTTCATTTTTGGCAACTACAGCAACCAAGTTTTTATTTGCTGATGGTAAAGAGTTTAGTGCAACTGCTACTCAAACCACGCCTTCCCTATCAATTAGCATCCCAACAGGTTTACAATTTAGTAACAATCCAGGGGAAATTATCCATCAATCTACAGGAGAAGTAGTTAATCAGTTAACTGGTATTCGTAACAATGGTTTCCGCGTGCGAATCGAGGAAAGTTTAGCATTAATCGGCGGTAACGTCACATTAGATGGCGGTAATTTAAAAGCTATAAATGGCAGGATTGAATTGGGAGGAGTAGCAGAATCAGCAACAGTTGGTTTAAGTTTCGATGATAATAATCTGCGCTTAAATTTTCCTAATGTAGCTTTAGCAAATGTATTTCTGAATCAAGCAAAAATTAGAGTTGATAACAACTTAAGTAGTAAGGAAACTGGCGTTATTCGAGTTACGGGTAAGCAAATTGAACTTTCTGATTCAGCGATCGAATTTTCCACAGATAAACCAGGAGAATTTATTATTATTAATGCCTCTGAATCTGTAAATATTGTCGATAAATCTAGAATTGCAGTTATCCTTGGTGGTAGTTCGGATGGTAAAACAGGAGATTTAATTATTAATGCTTTAGAGTCAGTGCAATTAAAAGAAAGCACTCTAGGTGACAATCGTAACAGTGGAGGAAACATCCGTATCCAAACAGGAAAGCTGACTCTTATAGGAGGAGATGAACCCACTGCTATATCAACTTTGAATATAGATCGGCAAGGGGGAAATATCCAAATTGATGCTTCAAAATCTGTGGAATTAATTGGTTCAACTAAAATCTCTTCTCAAACGATCGCTAATAATCCTTCAACATTTCCCACTGAAGCACAAGGCGGAAATATCACTATTAACACTGGTAAATTGTTGATTCAAGCATTAGATAAATTTGCAATAATCACAACAACAGCTTCATCTACAGGCGATCCTTCTGTTCCCGGTAAAGCGGGTAATTTAACAATCAATGCTTCACAAGAAGTAGTATTAGAAGGTCAATCTAAATTATTAACTTCTACTAGCACCAAAGGATCGGCTGGAAATTTAACAATCCAAACTAGAAATTTGCTAGTCAAAAACGGAGGACAAATAATAGCTGAAACTAAAAGCGATGGTGCGGGAGGAAATTTAACTATAAAAGCAAATTCTATAGAAATTAAGGGAAAATCATCTGAAGATTTAACTCCTAGTGAATTGGGTGCATCTAGCGGATTTAGGTTGCCCAATAACTCAAAAATTATTAGGAAAGGAACTGCTGGAAACATCAATATTGAAACTGGACGATTGATTGTCAGGGATGGAGGTAGAATAACTGTAAGTAGTTTTAGTCAGGGAAAAGCAGGTTCAATTAATGTTAAAGCTAATTCAGTTCTTTTAGATAATCAAGCAAACTTAAAAGCTGATACTTCAGGAGGCGGAGGTGAAATTAATTTGAATTCTACAACTTTAATATTGCGCCGAGGTAGCAACATTACTACTAATGCTACCGGAATTGAAATACCCGGTGGTAACATTAATATTAATTCCGGTGTATTAATCGGTTTAGAAAATAGTGATATTACTGCTAATGCTGAGGATGCAAAAGGAGGTAAAATTCAAATTGAAACTCTAGGTATTTTTGGTACAGAAACTCGCACTAGAGAGCAATTACAGCAACTTTTAGGTTCAGATACCGTTTTAGATCCCAGCCGACTTGCTTCTAGCGATATTACTGCTTTTTCCCAACGCGAAGGGCCAAATTTACAGGGTACGATCGCCATTAACACCCCTGATATCGATCCCAATTCTGGATTAGTTGAATTACCCGAAACTTTGATCGATCCGAGTCTTTTAGTAGACAAAAGTTGTACTCCTCAACAAGCACAAAGTACATTTATAGTTACTGGGCGTGGTGGTTTACCAACTCCCCCAAATGAAGCCCTTAATGCTGATAGTATTTGGGAAGATTGGCGGATTACATCCGATAGTCAAATTCCCAGAGAATTAAATTCAAATACTAGTAAAAATTTAGAAAGTACCAATCAAAAACTAGAAACAATTGTCGAAGCCCAAGGATGGTACAAAGATGTTAAAGGGAATATAGTTTTGACAGCACAAACTACTTCTGTAACGCCTCAAGGCAGTTGGTTGAAGTCTCCCAATTGCCCAGCAACAACTAAAGATTACTCTTCTAAATTGCCATAGGAAAAGTGAAATATGAAACGGTTTTTACGATTAGTTATTTTGGCAGTTTTCGGATTAATTTTGAGCCTAAGTATTCATCATGGTTTTCCTGCAAAAGCTCAACTAACTGTGGCTAAGAATTCAACTTTAACCTTGGTGCAAGCTGGCAAAAATCATTATGATGCAGGGCAATTTTCGGAAGCAGTACGCAACTTACAACAAGCTGCCCAAATTTATGAACGGAATGGGGATAAAATCAAACAAGCACAAACTTTAAGCTGGCTGGCTTTAAGTTATCAAAAATTAGGAGATTGGCAATCCGCTACCAATGCGATCGAGAAAAGTCTTGCATTATTAAACTCAACAAGCGACAAAAACGAACAAGTTCAGGCTCAAGTTTTGAATGCTCAAGGACGTTTGTTATTAGCTACAGGAAAAGCTGAAAGTGCTTTAGAAACTTGGCAGAAATCGACGGTTTTATATGCCAAAGTTGGTGATGAAATGGGGGTACTGGGTAGCCAAATTAATCAAGCGGAAGCGATGCAAGCTTTGGGATTGCATAGACGTGCAGAAAAACTGTTTGCGGAAATTGAAAAAACCCTAAAAGCACAACCCGATTCTTTTCTGAAAGCGACTGGTTTACGTAATTTGGGAAAGGTGCTACGATTGGGAGGATCTCTTGATGAATCTCAGAGAATTTTGGGTTTAAGTTTGGCGATCGCCCAAAACCTACCTAACTCCACTCAAGCCCAAAGCGAAACCTTACTCAGTTTAGCAAATACTGAACGAACTTTAGCCAAAAGAGCCGAAAATTTAAAAGATATTGAAACTGCTCAAAAATATATTCAAGCTGCGTTAGAGAAGTATGAAAAAGTTGGTGCGATCGCAACTTTACCTCTCACCCAAATCCAAGCAAAACTTAATCAACTAAGTTTACTGATCGAAACCAATCAAACATCTAATCTGCAACCATTATTATCTCAAATTTTCTCTCAAATTAACAGCTTACCTCCTAGCCGAGAATCAATTTATGCTGCTGTCAACTTAGCAGAAAACTGGTTAAAAATAAAAAATGAATTTGCAACTTTAGTCAACTCCCAATCTATTGAAACAATCTTAGAAACTGCCGAAAAACAATCCGATAAATTATCAGACAAAAAAGCTCAATCCTACGTTTTGGGAACCTTGGGTAAACTATCCGAAAAAGAGCAAAATTGGGCAAAAGCCAAAAACTTTACTCAAACAGCATTACTACTCGCCCAACAGATTAACGCTCCAGATATTACTTATCAATGGCAATGGCAACTAGGGCGTTTATTTCAAAGTAGCTTTAACCAAAATGCTCCAAATAAAGAAGCGATTTCTTACTATACAGAAGCCTTTAACACCTTAAACAATTTACGCAGCGACTTAGTTTCTCTCAATCCCGAAATTCAGTTCTCTTTCCGAGAAAACATTGAACCAGTTTATCGAGAATTAGCCAGTTTACTTTTACTTTCTCCCAATCCAAGTATTGATAATCTAATTAAATCTCGCAATGTAATGGAAGCGCTTCAATTAGCCGAAATTAACAACTTCTTTCGAGATGCTTGTGCTACAGCAGAACCAGTAAATATTGATGAATTAGATCGACAAGCGGCAATTATTTATCCAATTATTCTCAAAGAAAGGTTAGAAATTATTGTTAAATTGCCCGGAAGAGACAACTTACGGCACTACAGCACAAATATATCTGAAATTCAAGTGGATAATGCAGTGGAACAACTGCTCACTTCTCTAACTAAACGCAGTACCAGCTTGAGTAAAATTAAAAAAGATTCCCAACAAATTTATGATTGGTTAGTTAAACCTTTGGTAACTGACTTAGAAAATACTGCTAATCAAAAATCAATCAAAACTTTAGTATTTGTCTTAGATGGCTCATTAAGAAATATTCCCCCTGCTGTTCTTTTTGATGGTGAACAATATTTAATCGAAAAATATGCTGTAGCTGTTACTCCTGGGTTACAATTAATTAATCCCAGACCTTTATCTAGAACAAATCTCAAAGCAATTATTGCCGGAGCTTCTAATGCCCCTAGTTTTCAGGCAGAAGGACTTAGCCCCATAGATAACGTAACTATAGAATTAGCTACAATCAGAGAACAAATCAGGGAAAGTGAGAAGTTAGAAAATCAAAATTTCCAACAAGAAAAAATTGAGAGTGTAATTAATTCTGCTCCCTTTAACTTAGTACATATTGCCACTCACGGCAAATTTAGTTCCAATCCAGAAGATACTTTTCTTTTAGATTGGAACAAGCGGATTAAAGTTAAAGATTTCGATAATTTACTGCGACTAAAAAAGTCAAATGAACCAAATTCTCTTGATTTGCTTATTCTCAGCGCTTGTGAAACAGCCGCAGGTGATAAACGAGCGGCTTTAGGATTAGCGGGAATTGCAATTAGAGCCGGAGCAAGTAGTACTTTAGCCACATTATGGCAGGTTAATGATGCTTCTACAGCTGAATTTATGGCTTTGTTTTACCAACAATTAAATAACCCACAAATTAGCAAAGCTTCGGCTTTGCGAAATAGCCAAATTGCTTTTTTAACCAAGTACTCTGATACAGATTACGATCGCCCTTATCATTGGGCGGCTTTTACTCTTGTCGGGAATTGGTTGTAACATTGCCAGCGATCGGTTCTTTTGCCAAACTTTGTAAACCGATATTGCGATCGCTTAACAACTCAACCCAAATTCTCTCAATTTCAGCATTTTGGGATTGATTTAATCGCAGTTGAGCTAATTCAGTTAAAGCATCATACCAGACACTATTTTGTGCATAAGCCGCAATTTTTTCTAAAGGATTTTGTGCAGATTTTAAGGCATTTTCCAGATTGCTAGAAGGTGAAATCCGTCGCACTACTCCAGTCACAGAAGCAGGAGCAGATCTAGCGGTTCTTTGGGTGTTAGGACAATTAATTTCAAAGTACCAGCGGTAAGTTTTTCCCACTTCCAGAGGTTTTACTGCTGGTGGCAGAGTGACGCTCACAATTCCTGGGGTAGCTGTTAATTGAAAGCGAGTTCGATATACATCTTCATCCCCATCCTGCAAGGAAAACTCCCCGCTAGGTGCTTCTTCTGAAGTATAGGGTATATAAACCCAAAAAGTAGGGCGTTCTTTAGTAGTTAACTCCAAATTGTTAGCACCTACTAAAGCCGTTAGTGGAGGACTGTTTTGTTTGTATAAACAATTTCCCCGACTACCAGTTCCTTGATTAGTTCGCGGAGTTCCCCTATCTGGCGGATCTGGATTTGCTAAGATAAAACGAATTCTTATTTTGTCAGCATTATTTGTACTTACTTGTTCCGTTTGGGCAAGGGATGGCGGTTGGCTAATTGCTGTACTTATTAGTACACAGCTAATCAAAAATACTTGCTTCAATTCGCTATACATAGGCTAGTTTTAAAGTAGCGATCTATACTGTTAAAATGATATGCCCAGATCCCCGACTTCTTCAAGAAGTCGGGGATCTAGATCAAGTGCTTGTTCTATTGCAGATTCAGCCAGTGGAGCCATAATTTCATATCCTTTAGTGTTAGGATGTAAGCCATCATCTGCTAGATTTGCCCTTAGCATTCCCTGTCGATCGAGCATTTGGCTGTAATAATCGAG
Organism: Floridaenema aerugineum BLCC-F46; assembly: GCF_041929345.1. Classification (NCBI taxonomy): domain Bacteria; kingdom Bacillati; phylum Cyanobacteriota; class Cyanophyceae; order Aerosakkonematales; family Aerosakkonemataceae; genus Floridanema; species Floridanema aerugineum. The sequence continues at coordinate 29,724 of NZ_JBHFNQ010000056.1, read as the reverse complement.
GTAAATGTGATTGTGTTCTAGACAGTAGCGTTGTAGCCAATCATTGAGGGCGCGAATTTTAGTGGGTAGATGTGTTTGCGATCGCGCGATCGAACTATAGTCATTAATCGGTAAAACTGAAGCAAAAATAACTTGAATTTGGTTAGTTTGCGCGAGTTCTGCTATTGAAGCATAATTATCCTCAATCATCGCCAATGTCACCAAACCTGTGTTACCTGCGATATCATTTATTCCGGCTAAAATCACCACCACTTTTGGTTTAAGCGCAATCACATCGGGGCGAAAACGAATTAACATTTGCTGCGTAGTTTGCCCAGCAATCCCCCGATTAATGTAAGGTTTGTCAGGGAAATATTTGGCTAAATCCCAAAATTCAGTAATCGAATCTCCAAAAAAAACTATCCGATTTTCATTCATCTTCGGAGGCGGAAGTAATGCGTTTGCTTGATGATAAAAGCCCAGTTCAGCCCAATCAGTTAATCGATGGTTTAGTTTCTCAAGTTTTCGTATTGGCAGCCGAGACAAAGCAGGAGAAATCCAGTTGAACAAAATCCATTCTTTGATGACAACAGTTGCAATACGAAAAGCGCGTTTCATAGATTCAAGTATTTTCCTCTGTTTGGTTCAATGTATCATTAAATTATATAGACAATTGAGTTGCTTTCATTCCTCCAAACAAAGCTATCTCCAAAACTTTAAAGTAACAATCAACATTGATAAACCCGATTTCTTTCAACCAATCACACTGAACTTCTAAAGGCGCTAATATGTTCGCTACTTTATCAGGTCTGTGGTAAAATTCTTGAGCAATTTCTTCTCGGCTTTTCCCTGATTGATTACGTTGATGGAACTCATACAACGAGTCAATAAAAACTTCAGAGAAAGCGGTTTCTATCCATTGACTAGGAGATAGGATATGTTCTAAATTCAAGAATAAACCGCCTGGTTTTAGTAAACTAAAAATCTCTTGGTAAATCTCCTTTTTTCGTTCATCAGTTTGGTGATGAATCGCAAAACCGGAAACAATTAAATCAAATTCACCTTGATTTTTTACCGCCTTTACCCAATCTTTAACGCCAAAATCTTGAGAAATAAACTCAGCATTTTGATTATTTCCCAGTTTGCTTTTAGCTGCTGCTAACATTGTTTCGGAAAAATCCAAAAATACCCCTTTAGCCGTTGGGTATTTAGCCAAAATTGCTCTCCCTAAAACGCCATCGCCGCAGCCTAAATCTAAAAAAGTTTCGACTTTTGGCAAAGCTAAGTTTATAATTTTCAGTATCAAATTAATTTGCTCTGCTGCCAGGGGAATACCTCCGCGTACTCCTTCGAGAAAAGTTTGAGCTAATTCGGCATTTTGCCAAGCGGTATCTGTTCTAGTCATAGCTATTCCAGGGTAACAATTACGGGAGTATGATCGCTGGGTTGAGTTAATTTTCTTGGTTCGATATCAATTGTGCAATTGGTGGCGCGATCGCACAAACTAGGAGTAAGATAAATATGGTCAATTCGCCAGCCCCAATTACGCTTAAAACCACCTGTTCGATAATCCCACCAACTATAATGTCCACCTTCGGAAGTAAATTTCCGAAACACATCAATTAATCCTAATTCTAATACAGTTTGTAGCGATTGACGCTCTACATCTGTCGCCATTATCTTAGTTTCTCTACCTTTGGGATTATGAATATCTACATCTTCCAAAGCAACATTAAAATCACCACAAACACAAAGATTATTAGGCGTTTTCTGTAACAAATTTTGTAAGTATTCTCGCAATACAATCAGCCATTTTAGCTTATATTCGTACTTCTCGCTACCCACTGCGGAACCATTGGGAACATAGAGATTAACAACACGAATATCACCAATTATACCAGTAATTACTCGCTTTTGTTCGTCAAAATTTCCCACCATATTTTCCCCTAAAATTGGCGCAAAACCTTTGCTAACTTCTTGTAAAGGTTGACGACTAATTAATGCTACACCATTGTATGATTTTTGCCCAAAAATATAAGCTTGATAACCTAAGCTTTCAAAAGCTGCTATAGGAAATAAATCATCTACAACTTTGGTTTCTTGCAAGCATAAAACATCAACTGGATTTGCTTGTAACCAATTAGTTACTTGTTCTAAGCGAGTGCGAACTGAGTTAACATTCCAAGTAGCAATTTTCATTATTAGTCATTGGTCATTGATCATTAGTCATTGCTTAATAATAGCCCAAAAGCACCTATAATAAATCTGGTCTGTTGTAAACACTTCAGTGTTTCACTCCAGAAAAAACCGACTGAAGTGTTTACAACAAACCTCAGAGTTCGTTGTAAACACTTCAGTGTTTCTCTTCCAAATCAGCAGTTTTTCAGGTGCATGATTAGTAAGATTTTAATCCTAATCACACACCCAACACTACGAATTAAATGACACAGTTCAAAGCGCCTGCTTTTTGGGTAAAGCGGAGATTTTCCCGATAGTCAACTGGACAATCAATTACTACGGGGACATCCTGTTCTAAAGCAGTTTTGAGAGTTGGAATAAAATCAGCAGTTGATTCAATTCTGTACCCTTTTAATCCCATGCTTTCAGCGAATTTGACAAAATCAGGATTGCCAAATTTAATGAATGCCGATCGACCTAATTGATTTTGCTGTTTCCACTCAATTAAACCGTAACCACCATCATTAAAAATGATAGTTACAAAAGGAGTACCAACGCGCAAAGCAGTTTCTAATTCTTGACAATTCATCATGAAACCGCCATCGCCTGTGACAGCAACAATTTTCTTGTCAGGATACACTAATTTTGCCGCGATCGCACCCGGAATCGCAATCCCCATTGCCGCAAAACCATTAGAAATGATACAAGTATTAGGGCGATCGCAATGATAATGTCTTGCCATCCACATTTTATGTGCGCCGACATCCGAAATTACAATATCTTCTTCACCCATTACTTGCCGCAAATCATAAATCAATTTTTGCGGTTTAATCGGAAAACCATCATCATTAGCATAACGTTCGTAATCTGCGCGAATGTCATCTCTTAATTGCAAAGTGTATGGATCTGGTTTACCAGTGCGATCGGCCCGTTGTAAAATTTCATCCAGCGAATCAGAAATATCCCCAACTACTTCCACTTCGGGAATATAACTGCTATCAATTTCCGCATGAGTAGCATTAATGTGAACGATCGGAATTTTGCCATCAGGATTCCACTTTTTCGGAGAATACTCAATTAAATCGTAACCAATGGCAATTACCAAATCAGCATGATCGAAACCACAACTGATGTAATCTCGCTGTTGCAAACCTACCGCCCACAATGCTAAAGGATGAGTATAGGGAATCACACCTTTACCCATAAAAGTATTAGCAACCGGGATATTTAATCGGGTGGCAAACTCAGTTACAGCAGCACTAGCGCGATCGCGAATTGCCCCATTTCCCACCAAAATCAAAGGATTTTTCGCTTGAGAAATTACTTCTGATGCGTGTTTAATACTGCGGAAAGAAGCAAAAGTTTTCTCCAAATCTCCTTTACTTAAAGGTTCCCCTGTCACCTCCATTGCCGCAATATTTTCCGGCACATCAATATGCACTGCACCAGGCTTTTCTGATTGCGCTAATTTAAAAGCTTTCCGGACAACTTCCGGGGCAATACTAGGGCGAACAATTTGGGCATTCCATTTAGTTACGGGCGAAAACATTGCCACTAAATCTAAAAATTGGTGCGATTCTTTGTGCATCCGATCAGTCCCCACTTGTCCCGTAATTGCTACTAGCGGGGCACGGTCTAGATTAGCATCAGCCACACCTGTCATTAAATTAGTTGCACCAGGGCCTAAAGTCGAAAGACAAACTCCAGCGTGTCCTGTCAAACGTCCATAAACATCAGCCATAAAAGCGGCACCTTGTTCGTGACGGACGGTGATAAATTGGATACTGGAATTTCTGATTGCCTCTAAAACATGGAGGTTTTCTTCTCCTGGTAAACCAAAGATATATTTAACACCTTCATTTTCCAAACATTTAACCAATAAATCGGCGGTATTCATTCTGGTTTTTGACTCCTTGGTTGATAGTAATTGGTAATTAGACTGATAGTTTAGATCTGGCAGCAAGAGGCAGAGCCTCTATTTTTCGTTCCCCGATTAAACCCGGGAACGAGATTGCTGGAGGTTCTACCTCTTAATGCTGCAAGATGTGAGTTTTATTTGACCCAAACGGTTTTAACGTTGACAAATTCATGAATGCCTTGGATGCCTAGTTCTCTGCCGTAGCCGGAACGCTTGATACCCCCAAAAGGTAGACGCGGGTCAGATTTCACTAAGCCATTGATGAATACGGCACCTGCTTCAATTTCTGAAATCAGGCGATCGCGTTCTTCTTCTACTGTAGTCCAAGCACTAGCCCCTAGTCCAAAGGGTATGTCATTTGCTTTTCTAATAGCTTCGTCAATATCTTTGACTCGGAATAATAGTGCCACCGGGCCAAAAAATTCCTCTTTGTCTGCTGGCGATCCGGGAGACAATTCGCTCAAAATAGTGGGAGGAAAGTAATTCCCTGGTCGATCGCTAAAAGAATGCCCACCTGTTAAAACTTTTCCGCCAAATTGGACACATTTTTCCACTAAATCATCCAATTCTTGCACAATTGACGGAGTTGCCAAAGGGCCAACGTCTGTATCTGGTAACATCGGATCGCCTACTTTTAAAGCTTGGAATTTCTCTACCATTAACTTTTCAAACTTATCGGCGACTGCTTCCGCGACAATAAACCGTTTCGCCGCAATACAAGATTGACCATTGTTAATCATTCTCGCTGTAACTGCGGTAGTCGCTGCTGCTTCAATATCCGCACTTTCCAAAACAATAAACGGATCGCTTCCTCCCAATTCCAAAACCGTTTTTTTGATATCTTTCGCAGCTGCCGCTGCTAAACTAATTCCTGCCCCTTCACTTCCGGTTAAAGTTGCCGCTTTGACTCTTTCATCTGCTACAATTGGGGCAACTTTATCTGCACCTATTAATAAGGTTTGAAACACCCCATCAGGAAAACCCGCAGCTTGAATTATTTCCTCAATTGCTAAAGCTGATTGCGGTACATTAGAAGCGTGTTTTAAAATTCCCACATTTCCCGCCATTAACGCAGGTGCAGCAAAGCGGAACACTTGCCAAAAGGGAAAGTTCCAAGGCATTACTGCCAAAATAACTCCCAATGGTTGATAACGGACAAAGCTTTTACTAGCATCGGTGGTTACAGGAACATCTGCCAAAAACTGAGCCGCATTTTCCCCATAATAACGACATACCGAAGCGCATTTTTCGACTTCTGCGATCGCTGCTTTTAACGGTTTCCCCATTTCTAAGGTGAGAATTTTACCAAACCGTTCGCGATCGCGCTCTAAAATTTCCCCCGCTTTAATTAGCCATTGCGCCCTTTGACTCATCGACGTTTGACGGTAACTCTCAAATGCCTGTTGCGCCTGTGCCAGCTTAGATTCAATCTCCGCATCCGTTAGCGCCTCAAAGGACTTGACTAATTCTCCTGTTGCTGGGTTAATAGTGGCGATACCCATTTTATTCTCCAGTTCTGCAATCATACCTTGGGGTAGCACTTTAGTTTTTTACATACTTAAATTGCTACTCCAGCCTTCCTTTAATCTTAGATTTATTTTTCAGTTAAAATCAGCAATTAAAAGTTTAAATCTTGCAGTTTTGCATTATCTTTATATATTGTTTCACTATACTTACTAGCGGAATTTACTAAATTTTCACGATTATAAATATATCGTTTTTTAACTTAGTAAATCTTCATAAATCTAAGGATATTTTTAAGATTAGAGACTGGGGACTGGGTAAGTGTTGAGTTTTGAGTTGAATCAAGTTGTAGGGTGCGTCAGACTCTAGATCCGATCGACAATATCAGGTGTGAGAGTTCTGACGCACCCTACGAATAGTTATGCTTAGGGATAGATAAGAATCTTGTAAGTCTCTGGAGTTGGGGAAACGGCTTTAGCTACGGCTTGGGGTAACTCTTGGAGAGGATAGCGATCGCTCACCAACGCATCCACATCAATTCGCCGATTAAATACAATGTCAGTAGCCAGAGATTGCAATCTAAAAGACGAACTGTAGCTACCCATCAAATCAATTTCCCGACGATACAAGATATTCGGGTTAATCGGAATTTCTAACTCATCGGGAAACTCAGCAAAAAACAGGATCTTTCCACCTTTGCGAGTACAATCTAACGCTTGGAAGAAAGCCTTATCGCTGGGAACGGCTAATAAAGTAGTATTAACTCCCAAACCATTAGTTAAAGCTTGAATTTTCTGGGGTAAATCTCGATCGCGAGCATCAAAAGCCGCCTCTGCACCCACAGCTAAAGCTTTTTCAATCCGGGAGGGTAACAGGTCAGTGGCGATCGCTCTCCCCCCAAAATATTTTACCAACATAATAAACATTAACCCGATCGGCCCTGCACCAGTAATCAGCACCGTCTCACCCGGTTTAACTTGCGCCTTTTTCACCGCCTTTAAACAGCAGTTAGTTGGTTCCACAAAACTCGCTTGCTCAAAACTTACATCATCAGGAATCGGAATTAACCCACCACTGCGAACAATATGTCCCGGAACCTTCACATATTCCGCAAAACCCCCACCACTAGGCGCAAAACCCGCCGTTGTAGTGATGTTTTTGTAAACCTCACACATCGAGAAATTTTCGTTTAAGCAATACTCGCAACGCATACAAGGGATATGGTGCATCACCACCACCCGTTGTCCCACTTGCCAGTCTGTTACCGCCTCTCCCACCGCAGAAATTACTCCCGCAGTCTCATGTCCAAAAATGCGCGGTGGTTGATAAAGCGGATAAAGAATCTTTTTAATATCCGATTGACACAAACCCACTACCCGCACCTGCACCAATACCTCATCCGCTGCTAATGTCGGTACTGGCACTTCTTCGTAGCTTAGTTGATTGACCCCTCTAAAGACCTGTGCTTTCATCCTTAGTTATTTGTCGCTAATAAGTTTCCATGTCATTTGTGCTTTGTTGTCGGTTATTTGTCAATCTCGGCTCATGAAAAGACATCTCCAGAAATTAAAGGTGCATTACCAACAAACCTTGTAGAGACGTTGCATGCAACGTCTCTACAAGGTTTGTTGGAGATGTCTAAAGGTAACAGGTCAGTAATTTCACTGATTAAACAATAGTTATCAAAATTTGTCAACCGCGAATTCACTAGTTTATATAGTTAATCCTTGAGCATTTAGATCAAAAGCTACAGGATTCTACTAAATGCGAGCGGCAAATTTGCCTGTTGATTTTGAGCCAAAAATCTTCCCATACCTGAAAAATCGTCGGATTTGCTATTCCCAGATGAAAGGCGATCGCTAGTTAATTTTCTTTCTTAAACTACTTAAACAAATTTTCCTGATGGCTCCTTCAAGTCCCTGAAAGAAGGAATAGAAATGCAGGAGATTCAAAAATTTATATGGGACATCTCAAATTTACTGTTAACTCTTTACTTTTGGTTTTCCTTACAATTACTTGCCAAAGTTTCAACCTTCAATCACAAGCTATTACTAGGGAAAATTCAGAGGAATCTGTTAATTTAGAATCCATTATCTCATACCCTTGGGCTAAGACTAAGGACGATCACCGAGGTAGTGGACGCAGAGGTTAGAGAAACAGAATATTTGTCACCCGAAACCTTGCTAATAATCTAGGCTTTCACCGCTGAGCTATTCTGCTAATTCGGCTTTTGTTTCTCTAAAGACAAATAAGCCAATTATCTTACCATTATCATACAACGGTAAGTGAACAATAGGCTAGGTAAACTTCCTATTTCCTTACCAACCCATGCCAAGATAATCTTAGCGTGGGTTTTTGACTTTTTTTTATTTTTTAGCCAGTATAAGTGGTATTTATGGCTGCCGATCGGCTAAATTTTGATAAGCAGGGTGGCTCGGAAACTTAACTTAAAACTGTCTACAGCAGAAATTATGGGTGCAATCATAGTAATCATTCCATTGGTGATGGATTATAGCGTAAGCTAACAGCTTCTGGCATAAAGCTGAAAAAAGCTAGTGCCAGAAGGCTCTAAGGAAAGAAAGCTTGTACAAAGCTTTTCTGTGGGTTTTTAACTGTATAGTTATTTCTGCCTGGTTGCGCTAGATATCCTCAGCAGTGGCTTGATCCTCGAAAAACTTGAAATTTTGAATTTATGCGATACAATCTCTTCTACTTATGAGTAACGACCTAGATCTGATCAAACGCCTCAGTCCCAGTGCAATGGATCAGATCATGCTTTATCTGGCATTTAGTGCCATGAGAACAAGCGGACACCGACACGGAGCGTTTCTGGATGCAGCAGCCACAGCTGCCAAATGCGCCATTTACATGACATATTTGGAGCAGGGTCAGAACCTCCGCATGACTGGTCATTTGCACCATATTGAGCCAAAGCGGGTAAAGGCGATCGTTGAAGAAGTCAGACAAGCGCTCACAGAGGGCAAACTGTTAAAAATGTTGGGTTCTCAGGAACCACGTTATTTGATTCAGTTTCCTTATGTCTGGCTAGAACATTATCCTTGGATGCCGGGACGATCGCGCATTTCCGGTACCAGTCTCACGTCAGAGGAGAAACGGCAGATTGAGGAAAAATTACCTCCCCTGCTGCCAGATGCTCAACTGATTAACTCGTTTCAATTTATGGAGTTAATTGAATTTCTCCACAACCGTTCTCAGGAAGTTTTGCCAAAAGATAAACGAGTTCCTTTGAGCGAAGCTTTGGCAGAACACATCAAACGCCGTTTAATTTATGCGGGCACAGTTACGAGAATTGATTGTCCTTGGGGGTTGCCTTTTTACGCCCTCACCCGTTCTTCCTACTCGCCTTCGGACGATGAGGAACGTACTTTTATCATGGTGGAGGACACGGCGCGATATTTCCGGTTAATGAAGGGGTGGCAAGAACGACAGCCAAATGTGATGCGCGTTTTGGAAGAATTGGACATTCCACCCGATCGCTTTGACAGAGCAATGGAAGAATTAGATGAAGTGATCCGCGAATGGGCCGATCGACATCATCAAGAAGGCGGTCAACAAATGGTTTTACAAATGGTATTTGGCCCTAAAGATGATTAATTAGGGCTGGGATACTAAAGTGTTGGGTGCAATCTACATTGCGATATTTAAAAAATTAGACTAGGAAAAATCATCACATTAGTAATATAGAAATGGATAAGTTTGTGAGTGGAAAAAGATGTTGGGTTTATTTGTTTCAAGTTAATTTATAAAGAAGGGCGATCGCTTTTTATTGACTATTTGATGCGATTACTCTGGCGGCTCAGTACCTAGAGGGGCTTGACGGCGGTGACGAATGTGTAATATTGCGATCGTATCGCCCTCCACCACAAACAGAATTCGATAGGTTCTTCCTTTACCAACCCATAGTTGTCGAATTTCCCGACCAATGATGGCAGCTTCGGGTGCAACTGAGCAACGGTAAGGAAACTGTTGCAGAGATGCGATCGCATCTTGGAGGTCATAGTACCACTGGTTTGCCGCATCAGCACTGAGATAATCGCACATCCAACGGTAGGCGGTTTCAATTTCTGCAAAGGCGGGTGGTTGGATGATGACTAGATAACTCATGGACGGGGAGGAATGTTGAACTGCTGTTGTAGCGCTGTCATGGCTTGCTCGGCTGGGATGCCTTCACCTCGATCGAAGCTTTCGAGTCCTTTGCGGATGCCGATGATCGCTTCCAGGTAGTCAATTCGCTCTAGCAGTTGTTCGTAGATATTGAGTTGGGGGTGGGTGGAGGATTTGAGCGATCGCACCAAGGAAAGAAGATCGGTGAGCAGTTCATCAGGGGTGCTATCGATTTCTTGGAGGAGTAGTTCTTTGATGGTCATCACGGCATCTGGGGAGGATTGATATTTTGAGTATAACGAGTATCGATCGGACTACTCGAAGGAGTTACTTTGGCATGACTCGATCGCTCATCCGAAAAAACAAACTGCGATCGATCTTTTTTTTGGTAATGCGATCGCGCGGCGTGCCGTAGGCGATCGCGATGAAGTCAGAAACCGGGTTTCTTAATCAAATCTCTGGAAAAGATAAAATTTATGGCAGAAACCCGGTTTCTTGTTGAGTCATATTGAGTATTTAGTATTAATTATAACATGACATATTATTGCAGTGTTCCATTACAATAATATACCGTCACTAATTAAACCAATTTACAAACCTATTCCAAATAGATGATACAGATTTGAAAACTTTATTCCAAATCTGATCAAATTTATCCCAAATGCTGTCATCTGGTTGCTTAGAAGGTTCCCCAAATTTACCCCACTCATCGGCTGGTTTATTTACATCAAATTTATCCCAAACAGACGAACCAACATCAAACTTATCCCAATTATTTGAAATATTCACATTGACTGAACTAGAGTTGCTCGATGTATTTATTGCCAAGATATCCCAAGCTGGATTATTCAAATCGATAGAAATTGGTGGTGGTGGGGACAAGTTTGGAATCTTAATAGGAGGAAAATCCCAACTTACTTTTGAGCCTGTGTAAGCGGTTACTAAATTTTCCAGTGGTTGTAATGTTTCAATATCTGATTTTCGACAAAATTTCTCTAGCTCTCTTGTAAAATACTGAATCTCCGGGGAAAGATTTTTCAGTTTTGTAAATATTTGAGACGCATCCGGTTTCTTCAAATCATTGTCAGAAAAAAGTAGCCTCTCTTCTTGTTCTATCTGTTGCCAATAACTGGGATTTTCTGATATAACAAGTAATGATAAATAAATAATAAGTTCGGAAAAATAATCAGACTTAGGACTAAGTTTAGCCAGCTTGTTTCTCCCTGGATGCTGATATCCTGGCAATCCTTTAATATTGTCTCTTTCATTGCTTAATCGAGGAACATACAAACTATCATAGTCAATTAAGCATATCTTCCCATTTTCACGCATCATAATATTACCATGTTGTAAGTCTCCATGAGAAATATTATTTTGATGCAGTATCTTTACCATTTCCAAGAATTGATCGGCAAAATCACGAATATAAGCCGGGTTGGTGATATTATTAGCTACAAATCTCTTAAAGCTAATACCGTCTACCCATTCCATTCTGATAATCGGAAATTTTTCACCATTTACTAAAATCCCTTTTTCATTATAGGAAAACTCGACAAAATAAGAAATTTTAATGGTTTGAAGATAGCGATCAATTTCTTGATAACGATTTTTCAGATCACCTAAATCCTCAACCCAACATTTAAGAGCATACTTTTTTGTATTTGTCTGAATTTCATAAACAATAGCTTTTCCACCATTATATGAACGTAAAAAATTCTGATTGCTGGTTTGCTTCACAGGCGTTCCTTTGTTTATGATGCTGTCAAATACAAACTTATCAAGATTTCTAACGGCTGTATTATATTCATTTCGGAGCGGATACTTCATTTTTTATATACCCCACAAATTTGAATTTACTCCAATTTGGCAGCCCATCAAATTTTATTTTTTTAAATTTTGATTGTTCTTTTAGTTGCCCAAAAACATTCTGTTCAGATTGGCAAGGGAATACTCTAAGATTTTTGTTAGACAGTATTTCCATTTCACCATCGGCACAATCAGCACATTCTTTATTGACGAGGAGTTCCGTAAAAGCATACAGATCTATTTCAACTTTAATCCATCCGCCTTGTTGTTCTATGATTTTTACTTCAAATGAATTAGATAACGAATCTACCAGAACCTCTGACAACTCAGAATTTTTGTAGATAATACTTCCTTTTGGAAGTGGAAGAAGCTGAATAGTCTGAGATTTAATTTTTTCTGGTTGTTCTAAAGTGTTATTATTAATGATTATTTTATCTACAAGTACAAAAGCCAAAAGAATTACAGCTAAAATACCCAAAGCAAAGCGCTGATGTTTCAACCTTCTATTTTCTTTGTTTAATTGTTCAACACTCTTTTTTGTTTTTGGTTCTTCCGATAAATTTTCTCCATTACTTTCTCGTTTTACCTTAGTGTATCCTAATGCTAAACTCATATCACTTAATTTTAATATTATCAAAGTAACATCATCATTTTTCATTCTTATATGTTCAGCATTTCTGACCTCTGCTACAAAATTCTCAAACTGTTCTTGTGAGGAAATTTTGAGTAAAGTATTAAAAATATTTTTTTCTTGTTCTCTACACTGAAAGATGTATTCAGATAGGGCATCTGTTGCCAGAATAAAGTAAAAACAATCCTGAGATTTTTTAGAATCTAAAGGGATGTCAAAAAAACTAGGCACATATTGATTGTCCTTGGAGTAACTAGCAAAATAGGCTGGTCTATCATTAAAATCTTTTGAACTCTTTAGCGGATATGTTTGTTTTAGTTCATTCCCTTTTAGAATAAACAAGCAACTGTCACCAACAATAGATACTTTTACTTGATTGTCAAGAAATTGTAAGCCTATAAATGTAGATGTTGCCGCTTCCCGAAAATTTAAGCGATTTTTGTTAGTTACCCAGACTGGTCTTTTTTCAGTTTCAGCTTTTGTTACTCGTTGTTGTACCTCTTGCAGCCATTCATCTTGAATAGGGGCAAGCCATGTCTGCCAATTTTGTTCATTTATTTGAGGATTTTGGCAGAAATTGTTTACAAGCAGTTCAGCCCATATATTTGGATAAAATGATTGACTGGCACCATCAGCAATTGCAAAACAATTTTCTGCTTCGTTAATTTCAAAACAATCTTGACAATCGGTAATATTTTCATTTTTTTTAGGTGTCCTACCCCTAAAAATAGGAATGATTGGCATAGTGTTATTACTCCCTAAAATGTTCAGGCATAAAGAACTTTAGCGTAATGCCCCTAAAGAACCAAAATTGAGAATCCTAATAAGTGTCTCAGCATCTGCATTAAATACGAATCCTCTGGAATTAGGCTGAACATTAAAACCTACATCTTTAGCTTTACTAGCAAGAACATCTGGTAGCACAGTTGAAATATCAAACAAAAAGTTGGCAAACTTATTAGCGCTCAAAGCAGAATTACTGTTTGGCAACTCTACTTTACCTGCTGATGCCGTAGAAATATGTGCATTGAGTATAATTACATTGCCGTCAGTAGTTTTAAGTTGTGATAGTTTGTTAGCTTCAACAATTGCGTCGTCAATACTATCAGGTTCTCCATCAGTAATATTGATAATAATAGGTGGAAAAGTATTTGGATGGCTAGAAACAAATTTTTCTGCTCCCTTATAAGCTTGTCGAAAAGCTTGTGCCATGGGTGTTCCTCCACTTGCAACAGGATTTGCAAAAACTCGCATAACTTCATCCACCTCGACTAATCCACCCGCACCATCAGATTGTTTTTTCTTGACAGTGGTTGTATTGGGGTTCTTTGCTAAATCCGATACTTTTTCGAGAAAAAGTACATTCACACCTGCACCATAGCCGATTACAGCCACATAGCACCTGTCTCTAATTTCATCACCAACTGCACAAGCTTCAATGATTTCGGCTATAATTCGATTAACTGCTAAAGCAGCAAATTCTGCCTTGGTTGAATTTGCATATTTGTCAGACATTGAAGTTGATTGATCAATCATTATGATTATCAATCCTGGCTTGGAACTGCTTAAAAGTTCTGAGTACATAAATTTTTCGTATTTGATGAACCAATCGTGAACGCTATATAGTGTTCAATACCTAAATATAGGCTGGAATATTTTTCCTATGATCCTTCATAAATCCAAGCTTTGTCTACCCCAAAAATGTTCAATTTTGTCACCATTTTTTCCCTACTTTCACTCTCTTAAATCTAATTTTGTACAAAAAAGTAGAAAATTGTGCTAAAAGTGCGGTATCATACAAAAAATGCTGCCATCTACCTACCTCAATGAATCTTAAAGAAATGTTAAACCTCGCGGATAAAATAGTCTTCGAGAAAACAGGTCAACATCTTGACGATTTACAAGAGGCGGTACTGCGAGGAACTCTACAACGGGAGACATATAAGCAAATAGCTACAGATTTTGACTGTTCTGAAAGTAGTGTAAGAAAGGTGGGAGCAGAATTATGGGAAATACTTTCAGAAGAATTAGGAGAAGAAGTTAGTAAATCGAATTTTCGATCGGCAATGCAAAGATTGCAAAACTCTAATGTTGTAAACTTTGCACAAGACGTTGTAGTGAGCAGTACTTTTAACGTTTGTGCGGGAAGTAGACAACCGCCAGATATACCAAACTCACATCCACCTAATGAGGAAACATCTAATACAAAACCAACTAAAACATCTCATCAAGATTTAAGTGAAATGCCAGAGTTGGGTGTTCTCTACGATCGCACTTCCGAACTCGACACCCTCACAACCTGGATTTTACAACAACGCTGTCGCTTAATCGCACTCACAGGCATCAGCGGTATCGGCAAAACTGCATTAGCAACACAACTCGTAGCACAAATTAAAGACGAATTTGAGTATGTAATTTGGTGCAATCTAGATGAATCTCACACCCCAGACGAATTTCAACATAAACTAATCCAGTTTTTCTCCCAGTCGGAAAACCTAAATTCACCTCCAACTAACCAAAAACCATTACCTCTAATTAAATATTTACAAAAATATCGCTGCTTAGTCATATTAGATGATATTCAAAATCTCTTCATTAGCGGCGAATTGGCAGGAAAATATAAATCAGGATACGAAGAATATCGCAGTTTATTCAAACAGATAAAAACATTATTCCATCAAAGCTGCTTTCTGTTAATCGGTTGGGAACAACCAAGAGAATTTTCTCAAATCGAAAGCCAAAATATTCCCAGTTGTACTTTACAACTCACTGGTTTAGATATTGCTGCTGGATGGCAAATTCTCAAAGATAAAGGTTTAGCAGAAATCGATAACTACTCAGAACTGATTCACATCTATCAAGGCAATCCTTTATGGTTAAAAAGCGTGGCGACTCTGATTAAAGAGTTGGGAGGATGTGTGAGTGAGTTATTACAAGATGATCCTATTTTATTACCGGAAGATTTGAAAGATAATTTACAGCAAACTGTTAGCCGCTTATCTGATTGGGAAAAACAAGTTCTTTCTTTGTTGGCGAGAGAAAGCAATGGAATTAACTTAGCAAAATTACTAGAAAACACCAAAATTCCTTCGTCAGATTTAGTGAATGTAGTGCAATCTTTGTTGCGGCGCTGTTTGATAGAACCACAAGAAAGTTTTTATACATTGCCATTGGTATTAAAGCAGTATATGATAACAACAATGTATCGATAGTTCTTTCTAATCTAGCGGGCAATAAGCTGAGGTGGGGGTAGGGACACGGCATCATTAATATTTGCAACTCTTACGTTATCTCTTTCATGCCGTGTCCCTACAATTTCCTGAAAAAAGGCAAGGATTTTGCACCAAAAGGTCTGGAAAACTTGCACTTGTTTATGCAAAAAAGGCGCTTTCACCATTGCCTTTCTTACTTTTTACTTTTATTCAGCAAGCCTTAAGTAGGTGTAAATAAATAAAGTTTTAATAGTTATCTTTGGATGGGGCGGGCAGGATGCCCACCCCACAAGAGTCAGATTTCTTGTGGGGTGGGCACCCTGCCCACCCTAGTTTTCACTTTATTTATATCTACCTACTTACAAGTACGAGAGAACTAGCTGATAAAATATACTTTTGCGTTATCGTTGTCTATCCTTCAGCTACATTTTGTAATAACCAAAATCCACTGTAAGTTATTCCCGAATCATCAGGTTGCACTAATAAAAAATGAAGTCCTTTAGATTCTTGTTTACGTTGTTCAAATATTTTCGCTGCTACAGTAACTTCTTCATCTGCAAAAGTCGCGACAACCCACCTATCTACTAACCCAGCTTCTAAAATTAAGCCATCAGGCGCACCAGGAATATAATTCAGCGCCACAGGTCGAGATTCCTGTATCCAACGTGCTAACCTTAAAGATTGTTTCCCTCCATCAATAACTACTCCCGGAACTGGCAAAGTTGAAGCTATTCCTAAGTTGATTGGTAAGAGAAATTCTGGCATTTCTAAAATGGGAATTGGTTGTCCAGCAAAACTATCTTCAATATCACTCGCCATCAAAGTGGCAAAGCGCCATTTTTCTCCCCAAAGCTGTTCAGGTAAAGGAATTGGTGGCGGTTTTTCTAAAGTTATTGGATCAAAAGGTTCGCCATTTTGGGAATATTGCCGTGCTTTTAACCAGTTTTTTAAACTCTCGGTGCGGCGGGTTGCTTCCACTGCAATCCCTAATTTATCGGCAGCAATTTGAATTAAGCTGAGTGATTGGGGGCGAAATACTTGGATTTTTTCGGGTCGATTTTCCGGGGAAGTTATTACTTTTTGGAATTGGGCAACTAACCAATTAGCATTAGCTTCTGATTGGGGGCATAATGCTTGATATGTCAAGTTATTTTTGGGGTCACAAATTACCAATTCCCACAAAGTTTGTCCGGTGGAATCTTTCAGGGGACGACGATAAAAATCAACTTGCCAAGGCATAAGTTTAATGAGGATTTATTTTATGGGGATTTCGGCTGGTCAGCCAAGGGTTCTATTGATTCTGATTTGACTGGTTCTTTCATCCAACTTACTATCATAGCAGCGATCGGCACCGCTAAGAATATACCGAGAATTCCGGCAACTCGTTCCCCCAAAAATAAGGCTAAAAATAGCAGGACTGGATTAATTTCTAAGTTGGCTTTCATCAATTTGGGAGCAATTAAGTTATCTTGAATTTGTTGTAAAATTGTACAGGTAATTAAAACTTTGACTGCCATCCAAAAGTTTTGGGATACGAGTACCAGTAAGGTAACGACGATCGCACACAAGGTTCCTCCAATCCCCGGAATTGCATCAATTATCCCTAAAATCAAACATAAAAATAAAGCGTATTTGACTCCGATTAGAGTGAAGACAATCCAGCAAGAAACAGACAGGAAAAGAACTAGTAAAATTTGGGCGCGAAAGAAACCAAGAAAACTTTTTTGAAAGGTAACACTAAAGCGATCGCGCACATCAAAAGGTAACAGTTTTAAACAAGCTACCCAAATTTTTTCCCCATCAATGAGCATATAAACACAAATTACGGCAATGAAAACAGCCGTTAAAAAGTTGGAAAATACTCCTTGTAAAAATCCGATACCTGTAAGCAACCCAGTTTGCAGGGTGGCAATAAATTTGTCTATTTGAATAGATTGCAAAAATTTGCTTATTGGGGTAATCTCGTTGGCTCTAATAAAATTAAATAAGCTATTAGCTAATCCTTGCCCTTGTGTGATTACTTCAAATCCCAAACTGGTAATTAGGGTGACAATAATCAGTAAAAATAATGAACAAACGATCGCAATCGCCCATCCTCGTGGGATGAATTTCTTCAGCCATTTGACGGGATAATTTAACAAAGCAGCTAAGGTAGCAGCAATGGTAAAGATGGTAATCAATGAGTAAAAATAATTAATTACAAAGACGATCGCACAACCACAACAAAATAACGCTAAAAAGGTTAAGGAAGAACGCAATAATTTAGCATTGCTGAGGTGATCCCAAAAATGTTTATTAGGATAATCTGCCATCTTTCGTTAATTCGCCATAAATTTTACATTTTCTAGTCCCCAGAGGTAAATTACCATCAAATCAACCACACTATAGGAGCCTTGTTTAATCCAAAGTTGCATTCACAAGACCCAACTTCGTCTTTTTACCTTTTGTGTGTGCCCCAACTTCGCCCTGAGAAAATTATTGGGCGTTAGGCGTTGACGCTAAAAATGGGGGGATGGGGGGCGATCGCTTTTGTACTTAATACTTTTTATCATACTTTTCCCAATTTATAATGGCTCTAAATTTAATGATTTTGAAGAAAATAGCACATTTTTTCCGATTTACCGAAGCGATCTGCTACAGATAGAAGTGTACTACAAGTCAAGTAATCGATTAGCATCGGTTAATAAGTGATTGGGAAGCACCCATCGATGCTCAGTTTTCACAGAAAAACCAGTCGTTTTGATGTAGGAGGCTATTTTTACCCCAGAACTCCCTAAAGGTTCACCCATTGACAATAGTTAATTTCTAATTGTTCATGCTTGTCAACCCCTTCCCAATTTCTTAGCACCTTAGTAAACTTTTGTAATTTAGTTTAGTTCAATCCTATGAATCCTGCCCTGACTCAATTTGGTAATCAAATGTCCCAGCTTACAGGCGTGCGGGCAATCATGAAAGATATTGCACAAACCCTAAAAGCTAATATAGGAGAGCAATTTATTAATTTAAGTCCCGGAAATCCGGTGATTTTACCGGAAATTGAGCAGCTATGGCGCAAATACACCGAAGAGTTGTTGAGTAGCTCTGATTATGGTGAGGTAGTTTGCCGCTACGGTCAATCTCAAGGTTATGAACCTTTAATTGATGCAATTGCTAATGAATTTAATCGTCACTATGGGTTAAATTTAACTCATCAAAATATTTTGATTACTCCGGGCAGTCAAAGTATTTACTTTTATGCAGCTAATGCTTTTGGTGGTTATAGTAAAAATGGTCAATTAAAGCAAATAGTTTTGCCTTTAAGCCCAGATTATACTGGTTATGGTGGTGTAACTTTAATCCCAGAAGCTTTAGTATCTTATAAACCAGAATTAGAGATTGACGCATCTGCACATCGGTTTAAATATCGCCCAGATTTCAGCCAGTTAGAGATTAATGAAACTACTGGTTGTATATTATTTTCTCGTCCTTGCAATCCGACAGGTAATGTTTTGAGTGAAGATGAGGTTGGGAAAATTGCGACTTTAGCAGAACCTTATGATGTTCCAGTATTAATTGATTCGGCTTATGGGCCGCCTTTTCCGGCTTTGAATTTTACGGAAATGTCTCCGGTATTTGGGGAAAATATTGTCCATTGTATGAGTTTATCGAAAGCGGGATTACCGGGAGAAAGGATTGGTGTGGCGATCGGAGATGAAAAGATAATACAAATTTTGGAATCGTTCCAAACTAATATGTGTATTCATTCATCTCGCTATGGACAAGCAATTGCCGCCAAAGCGATCGCATCTGGTGAATTAGCAGAACTCGCGACAACAGTAGTTCGCCCTTACTATCAACAAAAGTTTGTCATAGTCGAAGCCACTCTTGATGAGTCAATGCCTCAAGATTTACCTTGGTTTTTACATAGAGGTGAAGGAGCCATTTTCGCTTGGTTATGGTTAGAAAACTTACCGATTACTGATTGGGAATTGTACCAATTGTTGAAAAAAGTTGGTGTAATTGTCGTTCCTGGTAGTTCTTTCTTCCCCGGTTTAAGAGAAGAATGGGGACATAAAAACCAATGTATTCGCATTAGTTTGACTGCAACTGATGGAGATATTGCCGAGGGAATGCGACGGTTAGCTAAAGTTGTAACGGAAATTTATCAAAAGTCGGCTGTGGCGATTTAGTTAGTGTGACTTTAACAGTTTAGCCAGGGAATTAAATCTCTGGCTAATAGGGCGATCGATCTTCAGAAATAGGTTATAGTATTTAAAGTTATTTTAATCTTAGGTTTTCATTAATTATTTAATTATGTCCGCTAAAGATATCTTTCACAATACAGTCAGATCTGCTTAGAGCGATAGTAATGATAAAGATGGATAAGTTTGTGAGTATTAAAGATGTTTAATTTCTTTGTTTAAAAATAGCTTAAGAGAAAGGGCGATCGCACTACAAAAAACAGCGATCGCACCTGAGAAAAATAAGAGTGCGTTCGCGTAGCGTGCCAAAATTGCGTATCGCTGTTTCATTTTAGGCGATCGCTCATCGGAAAAAACCTATCATTCTGCTTGCTAAGCATCGGATTATAATAATAGAAATAGATCGGATTGTGAACGAGCAAAAAATGACACAAATTACCACGACAGAATTACCACAGAACCTCCAGACTCTATTTATAGAGGTTGAACGTACCAGAACCCCGCTAACCGTCATCCATGAAGGAAAACCATTAGTGATTATTTATCCTGCTACCACCCAAGCTTCACGACCTACTTTTGGGGTGATGAAAGGAAGCGGTGAAATCTTAGGAGATTTAATCGCTCCTGTAGCTGAACCTTGGGAAGTTTTACAATGAAACTTTTACTCGATACTCACATTTGGCTCTGGTATTTACTTGGCGACCAACGCCTTTCGCTGCAACTACAAAATGCAATCGTTGATTCTAATACTGAACTTTGGCTTAGTCCAATTAGTATTTGGGAAACTCTCATTCTTGCAGAAAAAGGACGGCTATCTTTACAGCCCGATCCTATTACATGGGTTAACTTAGCTTTAAAAACTCTGGAAACTCGAGAAGCCAAAATGAATTACGACATTGCTATTTTAAGTCGCCAAATTGCACTTCCCCATCAAGACCCTGCGGATCGATTTATTGTCGCTACAGCTATTTACTATGGATTAATTTTAGCTACAGTTGATGTTAATATTACAGGCAAGTCGGCAGTACAAACACTTAGTTAGGTTAATCATATCCCATCAGCTAGACAACTTTAACGCCTACAAAAATTTGCATTGTAGATCGAATATTGTCTGCTACATTGCCACCCATCCAATCATCAAATTGGTAATGCTAGAAATTAGCGATCGCACCTGAGAAAAATAAGAGTGCGATCGCGTAGCGTGCCAAGATTGCGTATCGCTGTTTCATTTTAGGCGCTCGCTCATCGGAAAAAAGAGAGTGCGTTCGCGTAGCGTGCCAAGATTGCATATCGCTCTTTTTTGTAGTGTGATAGCTTCTCTATAATTCCTCTTTTAGATCGTCTAAAGTCAACGGTGCTTGTGCGCTATGGCGAACATACAAAACGTAAACTTTCGGCTCTCGAATAGTAAATAGCACTCGGTACATATTTTTAGATTTTCCCTAAAGTAGTTGTCGAACTTCTTCAGGAAAAATTTCCTGTTCGACGGCTTTGGCACAACGTTGGGGTTTTTCTTGAAGTGTTGAAATCGCATTCATTAATCCGCGAAACCAGCGATCGGCAAACTCAGGATTCCGTTCTCGATACCAGCAGTAAGCTTGCTCGATTTGGCTTTCTGCAATTGGGGTAATTTCAACTTGAAATGTCATATTTCTGTTGCATTTCTTGGATGAAATTCCCGAGCGGGCGAGTTTGCCCAGCGTTGAGTTCCTCAAAACCTTGCTGAATACCTGCGATCGTTTCTAGTTTTTCAATCAGCTGGCTTAGTTTAGTTGGATCGATTTTGCCCGGTTCCAGAAAGGTGACGAGAACTTGAGTGCGATCGCTCATGTTCTGCGGTAATTCGCTTAGTTCGATTTGCCCATTTTGATAAATGCCTTCAATAGTTCTGAGCATGGCTGGTAGCAATCTATTCATGGATATGACAAGATTTTATCCTATAAAATTATCTTTTTGCTTGCTAAGTGTAGAGGGAGCGATCGCTTTTGCATTTTAGGCGATCGCTCATCGGAAAAAAACAGAGTGCGATCGTGTAGCGTGCCTCTCTTACGTATCGCATAGCGTACTCTCTTGCATATCGCTCAATATACAAGCTGCTATATCAGCAACTATCCAATCATCATATTGCAATTTAGATTGTTAGGATATTGGCAGAGATATACCACTTTCAGATAAGCCAGAATTGCTCGGAATAATATCTTCTATTTCTCTAATAACCTGCCAATCAATGAGTGCTACCCAAAGATTTTCCTCTTCTGAATATTGAACTACACCATCAGCTTCTAATTCTTCGCTATAAAGGGTGAGCAATTGACCATTTTGCAACTTAATATTTTGGCGACTTAAGTCTTCTATTGTTCCCACACAATTTAGACGAAGGCGACCTTGTTCATCGGCATTATGAAAGTCTGCAAAAATTTTAGGGTGACTCATAAT
Organism: Floridaenema aerugineum BLCC-F46; assembly: GCF_041929345.1. Taxonomy (NCBI): domain Bacteria; kingdom Bacillati; phylum Cyanobacteriota; class Cyanophyceae; order Aerosakkonematales; family Aerosakkonemataceae; genus Floridanema; species Floridanema aerugineum. The sequence goes on along the minus strand of NZ_JBHFNQ010000056.1, from coordinate 7,794 downwards.
TTTACTCTAATCGAGATGATTGCTTTGCTGGATTGGGAATTGTTGGTGTTAGCAGAAAGCTTGCTTGCTCTGGCGTTAAGCCAGTCAGAGTTGCATGATTTAAACTTCTACCAGAAGTACGGATCACATCTCCTCCTTGGACGCGAACTTCGCCTACTGTCGTTACGCCAACTTGTCCATGAGGGATTGCTAATGCTAGCTCTGCTACTGACAATCTTACTGCACATTCTACAGAAATTCCTGTAATGCCGCTGGGGTGGGTTCCTGTGGCACGTTGAATATCTTCTGGGCGATTACGACCACCACGAACTACAAAGGCTTCGTTTGGAATTATTTCCACACACAAATGTACGCTATTAGATTTAAGTACGCGCTACAGTTTACCAAAAATTTCTGCTCACAGCGATCGCTCATCTGAAAAAAGAGAGTGCGATCGCTTTTGGCGCTGCGCTACGCGATTGCGCGAAGCGTGTTCTCTTGCGTATCGCTCTTAGTTTTGGTTGTTTATTATTCGGTAAATTGCTCTCAAGTAAGCTATAATTTGGCAAAACTTCTCTACTATGATATGGAAACAATGAAACTGCGATCGCAAATTGGAACAGATGGCATATTGCTTCTCCAGATGCCTACCAAGCTTAAAAATACTTCTGTTGAAGTGGTGGTAGTTATACAGCCGTTATCATCTGAAGAAACTAAACCACAGTATAATGCTTGGGGAAAACCAACTACTAAACAATCTATTCAAGAAGCAGTTGCCAAAATGCAACAACTAAGGCAAGAAGTAGGAATAGATAAAAATTCTATTCGCGAAATGATTGAAGAGGGGCGCAGGTTTTAATGCGGTTTGTCTTGGATTGTTCGATAGCAATCAGTTGGTGCTTAGTAGATGAAAATGATAATTATGCGAATGCTATATTGGCTATGATGCCGGATTCTGAAGCTTATGTACCGGGAATTTGGTCGCTAGAAATTGCTAATACTTTACTGGTTGCTGAACGACGTAATCGCATCACTACTGAACAATCGGAGTTAGCTATTGCTTTGTTACAATCACTGTTAATTCACATTGACGAATCTACTAATAACTATGCACTTTCATCAACTTTGTTGTTAGGAAGGCAAGAAGGTTTAGCAGCTTATGATGCAGCATATTTAGAGTTAGCATTACGATTACAATTGCCGATCGCAACACTTGATATTAGATTAGCCCAAGCAGCAACTCGCTGTGGTGTGGAGTTGGTAGTTGTTGATGGAGAAATAAATCCAGAAGATTGATAATAATGCAACTCAAAAGAGGAATTTCCTGAAATGTTGATGGAAAGAGCGATCGCTTTTTCATTTTAGGCGATCGCTGATCTGAAAAAAGAGAGTGCGATCGCGTAGTGTGCTCTCTTGCGTATCGCTTGCGCCGGATCTCTTGCATAACCCTCTTTGTTTTACTGCCTCTTCGCCATCCATTCAATCATCAAATTGCAAAGCAAATTTCCAGTGGGTATTGTGATGGCTAATGAACTCACTCTTACACAACCATCAAAATCATATTAAACTTAAGTTTATGGACTTAGTTGATCAACCAGCATGGAAACTGTAAATATCCATCAAGCTACAACGGATTTATCACGTCTATTGTCTCGTGTGGCACTTGGAGAAGAAATTATTATTGCAAATCAAGGCATCCCGATCGCAAAGTTAGTTCCATTTCGTACCTCATCCAATCGCCGATCTAGTTTAGGGCAAGATCGAGGCAAATTTATCGTGCCAGAGGACTTTAACGATCCTTTGCCAACAGAGATTTTGGCAGCATTCGAGGGAAATGAAGAATGAAATTGTTGTTAGATACTCATTGTTGGTTGTGGTGGTTTGCCCAACCAGAACGTTTGAGTGAGGATGCGATCGCACAAATTGCTGATGAAACTAATGAATTATGGTTTTCTGTTGCTAGTATCTGGGAAATCGGTATCAAAGTTGCGATCGGAAAGTTGTCATTGCCAGAACCAATAGATAGTTATATTTCGACGCGCATGGTAAATTTAGGTGCGCGATTTCTGGAAATTACAGCGCCTCATGCCTTACAAGCAGCTGCGTTACCATTACATCATCGAGATCCTTTTGATCGAATGCTAATTGCCCAAGCTAAAATAGAGGGCATGACGCTTGTGAGTGCCGATCCAATCTTCCAACAATACAGCGATTTATCTCTTCTTTGGGCAGCCAATTAGTTAGATTTTACAACTTAGTTTAGATGGTGCGATCGCACTCCAAAAAAACAGCGATCGCACCTGAGAAAAATAAGAGTGCGATCGCTGTTTCATTTTAGGCGATCGCTGATCTGAAAAAAGAGAGTGCGATCGCGTAGCGTGCCAAGATTGCGTATCGCCAAGCGTCCTCTCTTGCATATCGCTCAATATGTAAGCTGCTATATCAGCAACCATCCAATCATCATATTGCAATTTAGATTGTTAGGATATTGGCAGAGATATACCACTTTCAGATATGCCAGAATTGCTCGGAATAATATCTTCTACCTCTCTAATAACCTGCGAATCAATAAGTGCTACCCAAAGATTTTCCTCTTCTGAATATTCTAAGTCAGAAGGTTGTTCCAAAAAAATATTAATCCCCTGAATTGTCGAACCTTTCCAAGCTGATGTGCGTCCATCTGAAACAACATTGATTCCAGCCAATCTCAAATCAAGCATTAAGCCCTCAAATGTAGATTCAACCTGCTCAGAGTTAGTAGAATATACAACATTAACTCTAGTTTCCAACATTGCTGTTCTTTCCTTCCTATATGCTAGGTTCAGCAACACGAACTCTAGTCTTTCCAGAGGCGCAAATCTGGAAGTAATTCGGGGTCGAGAGGCCCAAACATCTCAAAAACCATTAATCTAGCTTTAACTCCAGCAAGAATGAGAGCAGAGGAACGATGATTGCCATCCATTATCAAGTGTTTGCCATCTGGTAATGCGTATGTTGCAATCACAAGTTGAACTGGTTGAGTGCTATTTATGAATCGACTTAATAGCTCTTGAATTTTGTCTCTACGCTTACTATTAAGATGATTTATAGCCTTGGGAATATCAGCTAGTGTAAGTTGACGTGCATTTGGCGCTAAGTAGCTGACTTCCTCATCTACATCATTGAGATACCAGGGCAAATACCAACTTGAAGGATTTTCTAATTCCTCAAAAAAACTCATATTAATGGTAACTTGCTCACTTATTAAACTCTCCCAATCAAGTTTAATTCTGATAGAACCATTAAAAAATGATTTAAATATTACAAAAGGAATCTTCGTAGATATCATAAAACTAAGATTTATCTAACTTTATTTGATTACATGGTGCGAGTAATCTGCTTATTTTTAGAGTCTCACCCTTTCCTAAATTCAAAACTAGTTTCACTGTTTCTGGTTGTAATAAGTAAGAACAAATTTCCTCTGCTTTTTGTTTATCGTTATATTTCACGCTGTCTAAGTATCTTGCTAAAGCATCTGTCATATTTTCAGCTATTTCTTGTCTTCCCCTACTCTTAAGTTTTTCAATGGCTTTTAATGAATCCGCAATCAAAATAGCAGCCATTGGGTTGTTGTCAACTGAATAATGCTCAGTTAATAATTCTAAAGATTTAAGCAAGAGATTGGCATACTTATTGGCTAGAGGTTCACCAGAAAACTCCAATATCGGCAATACAGCTAAGCAATCATAAAGTAATGCTGGCGCTGCACCTGCTTCTCTCTGAGAAACTCGGTTTAATCCCCATTCAATCACGCCAATTTTTTCAGACATTTCCAATTCTGATAGTCCAGTTTGAAGAGATTTAATCTCTTGGGCAATACCTTCTGTTAGACCAACTGACTTATTTATTTTTTGGGCAATACCTTCTGTTAGACCAACTGACTTATTTATCTCTTGGGTAAGCGTTTGTGTTTGACTAACTGATTGATCTATCTTTTCGGTAAGACCTTTTATATCTTGGGTAAGCGTTTGTGTTTCACTAACTGACTGATCTATCTTTTTGGTAAGACCGTTTATATCTTGGGTAAGCGTTTGTGTTTTACTAACTGACTTATCTATCTTTTGGGCAATACCTTCTGTTAGACCAACTGACTTATTTATCTTTTGGGTAAGCGTTTGTGTTTCACTAACTGATTGATCTATCTTTTCGGTAAGACCTTTTGTTTGTTTAATTGACTTCTCTTGATTCTTACCTATCCAGGTACCCACCATAAACAAGATAAAGCCTGCGAGAAGTTGAACTATATCAGCCCAAGTCCATGTATTTTCTAGGCTCATAAGTAAAAATCGATTACCTATATAGACTTATTTGTGAAATTACAATTAGCAGTCGAACTACTAATTTAGACCATAAATGTGGTCTAAAAGGCCATTACAGGATATAAAATGGCAAGCGTTGAATCTTTAACATTACGCTTTGCTTCTCTTATGATCTTTTTAAATCAAAACTTTGTCTAGCCAAAAAATGTACAATTTTGCCGCCAATTTTACCGTGCTTTTCCTTCTCGTCAATCCAATTTTGTACGAAAATGTACGGAAATGTGCGAAAATGTTGGCAGATGTGCGCTACAATACCGAAAAAGCTCCCATCTACCTAACCAGATGAATCTTAAAGAAATGTTAAAATTCGCTGATGACATAGTGTTTGCCAAAACTGGTCAGCACCTTGATGATTTGCAAGAAGCGATACTGCGGGGTACTCTACAACATGAGACATATAAGGAAATAGCTAAGGATTTTGATTGTTCTGAAAGTCGGGTTAGGGAAGTAGGATCGGAATTATGGCGGATACTTTCAGAACAGTTAGGGGAAGAGGTTAGTAAATCGAATTTTCGATCGACAATCGAGAGATTGCAAGTCTCCATATTTTCAAAATATTTTTCACCACAAGAGTCTGTGCGAATAAATTGCGTTAATTATTGTCCAGAAGCTAGACACCCGCCAGATACACCAAACTCACACGCACATAATGAGGAAACAGCTAACTCGAAACAAACTAAAACTTCACATCAAGATTTAAGTGAAATGCCGGAGTTGGGTGTTTTTTACGATCGCACTCCCCAACTAGAAACCCTAAAAACATTAATCTTAGAACAACGCTGTCGCTTAATAGCACTAACAGGTATCAGTGGTATCGGCAAAACTACATTAGCGGCGCAACTCGTACAACAAATAAAAGATGAATTTGAGTATGTTATTTGGTGCAATTTAGAAACTTCTCCCACCTTAGCTGAATTTCAAGATAAACTAATCCAGTTTTTCTCACAACCAGAACAGCTAGATTCATCTGCAACTAACCAAAAACCTTTAACGTTACTTAAGTATTTACAAAAACATCGCTGTTTAGTAGTTTTGGATGACATTCACAACCTTTTCAGTAGCGGCGAATTAGCAGGAAAGTATAAACCAGAATATGAAGAATATCGCTATTTATTTAAAAACATAGAAACATTATCTCATCAAAGTTGCTTTTTGTTAATTGGTTGGGAACAACCCAGAGAAGTTACTCAAGCTAAAAACCAAAATCCTGCTATTTGTACTTTACAAATTACTGGTTTAGATATTAAATCTGCACGGGAACTACTCAGAAATTACGGGTTGGGAGAAATGGAGAATTACTCAGCAATTATTCATCGCTACCAAGGCAACCCATTCTGGTTAAAAAGCGTCGGGAATTTGTTTCAAGAGTTGGGAGGATGCGTAACTGAGTTATTGCAAGATGATACTATTTTATTGCCGGGAGAATTGCAAGATAATTTACAACAAACTATTAGCCGCTTATCTGATTGGGAAAAAGAAGTTCTTTCTTTGATGGCGAGAGAAGGCGAGGGAATTAAATTGGTAAAATTACTAGAAAATACCAAAATTCCCCCGTCAGATTTAGTGAATGTAGTGCAATCTTTACGTCGGCGCTGTTTGATAGAACAACAAGCAAACTGTTACATTTTGCCCGATGTATTAAAGCAGTATATTCTTTAGGCATCTCCAGAAATTAAAGGTGCGTCGCCTATAAATCTTGTAGAGACGTTTCATGAAACGTCTCTACAATGTTTTTTGGAGATGTCTTTTAGATCCCCGACTTCTTGAAGAAGTCGGGGATCTGGTTGCTCAAACTTATAGAGAAGTTGCTAAGATAAAAATACCCAATCTGACTTAGGTGTTAATGATACTTTGCCCTAAATGTTTGAGGATTTGAAAAGCCGATCGCAATTCACTCACCACAGTATAAATTGAAAATGCCCTTGACAATGCGTATTGAGGCATTGGTTGAGCTAAAAGTTTCACAAATAACACATCATCGCCATTCGTTAACATCCCAAATCGCGGTTTATTCAAATCTGGATTTGCCATCATATATGCTAATGCTTGCGGTAATGCCGATCGCACAGAAATAGTAGTTTTTTTAGACTCCAAAATCATTACCCAAAGCTGATTTTGCAAAATCAAAACATCAATTCTTCCGCGTAAGGTTTCTTCCCCATCATCGATCGCAATTTCAATTGCAGCTTCCGCTTTCATTTTAAATGGTGGATCGTAAAATCCTGCTAGTTCTAATAAAGGCGATGCTACCAATAACGTTACTGCTCCTTCTAGCAATTCTCCATCGGATCTGTGATAGAGTAATCTACGTCGCAGAGTATCTAAAGCAGTGTGTTCAGAATCACTCAGACTTGGTAATTCAGTTTGCCATTCGGTAAAAAAAGCTTCATCCTCAGTTCGGCTTAAGTTAAACCTTGATTCAGCTTCAGTCAGAGTTTTTATTGCTTCTGTAACTGCAACAAACTTCGCCATTTGTTTCAATTGTTATGGGGATTATTTTAATTATGGTGAATGGTGCGTTACGTTGCACTAACGCACCCTACCGATAGTTCATTTAGCGGGTAGAAGCTGAGGGGAGTTGATTAATTACTTTGTCAACTATTCCATATACTTTAGCTTCCTGCGCTGACATGAAAAAATCTCGATCGCTATCAACCTCGATTTTTTTTATTGGTTGACCTGTTAGTTGAGCTAGTAAGCTGTTAAGTAAACTTTTTAAATACAAGATTTCTTTAGCTTCAATTGCGATCTCACTTGCTTGTCCGTCAACACCACTTGTAGGTTGATGAATCATGATTCTTGAGTTAGGTAGAGCAAAGCGCTTTCCTTTAGTACCGCTGGCTAACAACATAGCTGCCATTGAGCTACATTCTCCCACACTAACCGTCACCACGTCAGATTTCAGCGATTTTATAGTGTCGTATATTGCCAACCCCGATTGTATCTCACCACCCTTAGAGTTAATGTACAAATAAATATCTTTCCCAGGTGCTTTGGCATCTAGAAAAATTAATTCAGATGTAATTCTTTCTGCTAATTCAGGCGTTATTCTTCCAGTTAGAAGGACGATTCTTTTACTGCGTAACCATCGATCAATTTCTGGATCTATTTGTTTGTTCTTGAAAGATAGATCGATCGCATCCAGAACTTGAGGTAAACTAAGCTTTGAACTAATTTCCTTAGAAGTTTGTCCCATCACTTCATTCGGACTAAGAGTGGTAGTGAGAAGAGTTAAAGAAATAGAAGATAGAAGTGGCACAAAAATTTTGAGACTCATGTAGTTTATTTCTTACAAGCAACCTTATCATTATCCAGTGTTTGAACGCACCCCAACTAAATCGGAGATTATAGTTGGGGATTCTTGCGCTAGGAAACCATAAGATTTCTCAGCGTATCCAGAGTTACTGGCGTTCTCAGTGTGTCGTTGGAACTTTTGCCAACGAACACTCTAGAAAAA
>NZ_JBHFNQ010000055.1:0-18235 GCF_041929345.1 Floridaenema aerugineum BLCC-F46 | reverse complement strand
TTCATAAATGTTACAAACCAGGGAACGGTGCGTTAGGCACGGGAATTTATTGATGGATTGGAATGCTGAATTTATCGCCCGTGCCTAACACACCCTACGATTAAATAAGATTTTGTTATCACCATAAATCCGGGAGAGCCTGTAACAAATGTAGCGGATAAGTTACTAAAAACTTATCTTAATTCACTGTTTATTCAGTCATTTGTGGTTAAAGTTTGTTATTCACAAAATCGCGAATTACATTGAATAAATTATTATAATTAAATTCGACTGGTCGATCGCACATCTCCAAAAACTCCTTTGCTGTCACCTTTAAAGCCTGCGTAAACTCAGAAAATTGGGAAATGGAGAGAGTGCGATCGCAATTGTTGTATCATCGGTTAGCATGATATTGCCGATCGGATCAATAGTTTATCCCCTGTTTAGTATCATCGATCGAATCCGATCCACAAAGTCTTGATAATCTACCACTGGTTTAAGGATATAGCCATCTGCACCGCTTATTTCCAAAAAGTTTTCCCTGTGTGTCGCACCACAATTAGCTGTCACCAAAATTACGGGCAAATTAGCCGTTCTCGAATCAGCTTTCAGCATTTGAGTTATTGCCAAACCATGAATAAATTTTCCTTCATACCAGCTGTTCTTCAGAGCCAGATCTATAATAATCAGATCTACTTCCCCAGACTGGGCAATTTGGATTACCTCTTCCACATTTTCCGTGTGGCGTACCATTAAACCCCCTAGCTTAGTGAGCGTCTTAGAGAAAGCTTTAACGTTTATCGGATCATCTTCAACGAGCAGAACGGTTGCCATAACAAATTTCCCGATAGAATTGTTTCAAATCCAGTTTACACCAGCATTACAAACCGATGTTTGCGTAATGTTTGCGTAATGTTTGGCTTAGATGAATTCGCCAGCAAAATTTACAAAAGTTTAGCGAAATAGATACTGAAAATGAGTAGAATTATTAAAGAAAGAGTCCCTGGTCTAAAAGCAGTTGAACGTTATCCAAAACTGATGGTTTTGGGAAAACCAGGTTCCGGTAAAACCACATTTTTAAAATATCTCGCTATCCAATGTATCTATGGCGAAAATTTCACCAACTTAGTACCCATCTTTATCACCTTACGAGAGTTTGCCGAAATCAAATTTATAGCAATTGTCTTAACTCATCAATTAAAATCAAATTTCCCAAATCACAGGAACTAAACCCTCAAACCCACGTCTTTACCATTCCTAATAAAAATACCGAATCCAAACAAAACAAAATCTGTAAATAGTTATAACCCAAATGGTTGATGTACCTCATTCCTAACCTTGTTATCCTAAAAAAGCAACTATAAACTCTCTTGTGCCTCAATCTAAAAAATATCGGAAACAAACCCTTTAAATCAGCGTCATAAAGTTTAACAAGAGAAACCCCCGGAGGGTGCTAAAAAATGTTTAAAATTCGCAACTGGAAATCAACAACTGCACTAATTGTTGCTTTGGGAATGAGTGCTTCTGCAACCGCACCAATTTTAATAGCTTCTCCTGCATCAGCACAATTTCGTGATTCAATTAGTCAAAGAGGTAATTACAGAATCCCTTCGGGAACTGCGATTCAAGTTAGATATGATTCAGCAGAAAAAATAGTGGTTTCTCCTAATGAAACTACTAATTTAACACTGAGTGTCGATCGCGATGTGGTTTCTCGTGACGGTGAAATATTAATTCCTGCTAGAAGTCAAGTTGTGGGACAATTACGACCAGCAAGTGGTGGATCTCAATTTGTAGCTAGAGATTTAATTTTACCTGGTGGAGAACGCCGATCGATCAACGCCTCCTCCGACGTAATTACCAGAACAGAAGAAGTTCGCAAAGGTACAAACCTTACCAGTCTCCTAGCAGGCGCAGCTGTTGGTTCTGCTGCTGGCGCTTTAATTGCTGGCGTTACAGGCGATCGCCGCATTGACGCATTAGAAGTTCTCGCAGGTACAGGTGTGGGTACCGTAGGTGGGTTACTTTTAGGCGGACGCAGATCCAATAGAGTTGTAGTCATCGATCCAGACAGCGACCTCGATCTTAGATTAAACTCAGATTTAGTTGTTAATTCCTTTGGACGAGCTCCTGGTTATAGTTCAGGTTATAGCGACCCCGGTTACAATAACCCCGGTTACAATAACCCAAATTCTAATCCGGGGTACAACAGAGGCATCTAGATGTACAGGTTTCTCCAAAAAAAAGCGATCGCTCTACAATTTGTAATAGCGATCGTTTTTTTGTATTTAACTTTCATTGACACCTTACCTAGAAAACAGCAAACTTATACAAGACAACATCCTTTGGGAATAATCTTGTATCCTAATCAAGCAAGATGCGATCGGCGATCGTGCTGATAAACCCCATTATCCGTGTTGCCAGAAGGGTTGCTATCTTCAGATATCTTCATTTTGAATTTTGAATTTTCAATTTTGAATTACTTAATTAGGGTGCATAAGAAATTATTTAACTATCCCTTTAGCACTGTACCAGGAATTTAATTATGCAAAAAGTTTTCTTAATTTTGGGAGAACTCAGCGATGACGACGTTGACTGGATAATTCAAACAAGTAAATGGCAAGAAATTACAGCCAACACCACACTCATTGAAGAAGGAAAACCCGTAGATGCCATCTACATTCTCTTAGAAGGAACTTTAACAGTTTCTATTTCCGCCCTTGGTGGTAAAGAAATTGCTACACTTACCAGCGGCGAAGTAGTCGGAGAAATGTCTTTCATAGATTATCGTCCCCCATCCGCTACAGTTACCTCTTCAGAAAAGTCTTTAGTTTTGTCCATTCCCCGTCGAGAATTAGCCGCAAAACTACAATTTGATATTAGCTTTGCTTCCCGTTTTTACCGTGCCTTAGCCATTCTACTTTCCCTGAGAATGCGTGGTTTAGTCAGTCAATTAGGTTACGGTAAAGCTCAAGCCGAAGAAGTAGAATTAGAACAACTGCATCCCCATCTTTTAGAAAACATTACCCTCGCTAGAGCTAGATTTGATTGGATAATTAGACGGCTTAGAACCAACCAATTTAAACCTATAATTCCCCAAAACAATGATTAACTAAATCAAATTAGTAGTAAAATCATTAAAAACAATTCTATCGCGAGCAATTTATGTATAATTGCAGTTTTGTTACATCAAAAAAAGCTCTATTAATTGCCTTGTCGATTAATGTTGCTGCGACAATATCTTTAGTTTTACCATCTCCTAACTTTGCCCAAAACAATACTAACTTACAGCAAGAAGAAACCCCACAAAGACAAATAGCTGTCCGAATTCCAGCCGGAACAACACTTCCTGTAAGATACGATGTAGCTAAGAAAATTTTAGTTTCCCCTCATGAACCCGGGCCAATTCCTTTAACCTTAAGTTTAGCTAGAAATGTCTCTTCTTTTAATGTCAATTCCTTAATTCCTGCGGGTAGTCAAATAGTTGGCGAACTAGTAACAATTCAAGACCAAAAAACTGCTCAATTCGTTGCCAAACAGTTAGTTTTATCAGATGGGAAAAGAATTGAAATTAGCGCTAGTTCCAGAATTATTGAGAGAACTTCCGAAATTTCTAAAAATCAAAGAGTTGACAGAATAGTGAAAAATTCCGCTTTAGGTACAGCAGCAGCAGCCGCTTTTGCCGCTATGTCAGGGAACCCAATTATTGCTTCTCAAGAAGTAGTATTAAACTCTGGTTTTGGTTCTTCGGCTGAATTAATAGGCGCATTTCGCAATCAAGAAAAAGCCACAATTATTACCATATTTCCTAACACTGACTTCACCCTAACCCTAAACTCAGATTTAGTTCTTAAATAATACATTAACTTTGTCTGTTGTGAACACTTCAGTGTTCTCTAAGATAAGAACACTTCCAATACCGCTCGGGTTTTGAGTAGGGGCGAAGCATTCGGGCAACAATTTATGACTCAAACCCTAGATTTTATGCCCGAATGCTTCGCCCCTACAAAGGGGAAAATCGTTAACCGAGCAGTATTGAGAACACTTCAGTGTTCACAACAAACCTTATGTTACTCGCTAAACTCTGGCAACCAGACAATAAAAGTAGTTCCCAATTTCTTAATTTCAGGATGTTTAGCTGGACTAAAAACTTCAATTTTTCCCTGCATTTGTTGAATTAATTCCTGTGCGATCGCCAAACCCAAACCAGTCCCTGGAATCTCCGTCTTTTCCTTCACACCCCGAAAACCCCTTTCAAACAAATGCTCTAAATCTTGCTGAGGAATACCTAAACCATTATCACTCACCGCCACACCCAAGAACTTACCATCAGCCGTCTTTTTCCGCTTAATTTCTAGAAAAATTTTGCCCCCAGCAGGCGTATATTTCAAAGCATTATCTACAATATTACTCAACACTTCCGTTAAAGCCTTACTATCACATTTTATAGTTGGTAAATTTTCCGTAATTTCCGCTTGAAAAGTTAAATTTTGCTCCTGTGCGATCGCAAAAGCCGCCGCCAAAACCGAATCTAAAACCTTCCCCAAAGAACAAGCCGACAAACTCGGAATTTCCATCAACCCCGACTCCGGTAACAACAGCAAAGGTTGTTTAACATTCTTCGCCTTCTCTGTTTCCACCTTCGACTCAACCGGAGAAATCGTCAACAAATTATCCAAAAATCCATCCGGTTGCGGCTCATTTAAATCATCAGTTAAATCAATCACCCGATCGAACTGTTGCAACAAATCTTGAATTCGATCGCTCTCCCGTAAAATATTATTCGCAAACTCCCGATTTTTCTCATCCAAACCCAATCTTTTCACCAGCAACTTCCCAAAAGTCCTTAACGCCGTCAAAGGATTTCGTAACTGATGTAAAAGATTATGTAACAAATCATTTTGTTGAGCTTGCAAACGTTGTTGTTCGCTAAATCTGTGTTCCAACCATTGCGAACGTTGGTCTAAAATACAAGCGATCGCGATCGTAGATGCAATCTCCTCAATCTGACTCCTCTCCGACTCATTCCACGCCCTATCGCCCCTGCTAGTCACCAACAAACCCATCACCACCTCTTCATGTATCAGAGGGAAAACAACCTGTCTTTGTTGCGCTAGAAAATTACCCTTACCCTCATCCCTCGCCCACTGATCCAAAATCACCCCATCCTCACCCACAGCCGCAGGTAAGCGCCGTTGAGCACTCATTCTTTGTAATTCAGTTGGTAACAGACTTAGCGATCGTTGTTCCTCCCAAATTACCCCAGCCTTCGGGTAACTCACGATCGGAATTAACTTAGTCTGGTTCTCCACCACATCTTCCGTCACATACACCACACTCAAAGCCGCACCCAACGATTGCGTCAACAAATCAACCTGCGCTTGACAAAGAGTTACGAATTCTGAACTGGCAGGCATCAACATAGCAGATCGGCCTATAAAATCAATAATAGTTTCCCCGAGCTAATTGCCCTAACTAACCATAGCTAGTTTCCCTGGGGCATCAGGTGTGAAGAGACTTAGTATATCCAGTTTAGGCAATCATCAGACCCCAAACGCATCTTTTTTCACTTCACATAACATTATTATGACCTTCCCACCATCATCTCCAACCCTTTCACCGGGAGACTTCCCTCCACAGACTGTTTCTCCCACACTTACCCTAGCCCCTTACCACAAATCCCCTGATTATTCTACCTTTTTGGCCCATCTTCATCAAAGCTTTCCATTATCCACTGTATTCGCTGAAACTTTTGTATCAAAGAGTTAATAAAACTTGATTTTTTTTACTCAAGCCGATATACTTGCGACGGTTTTGTAAATATCATTACAATTATTCCCTTAAAGAGGAGGTAGATAGCTTGGCAAGGAGACGGAAGCGCAAAAGTCGTCGTCGCCAAGAAGGCCGGAGGATTCTTGAGCACGTGCCTCAATATAGCATTGAAAGTGGGCAAGAAAAACCTGTAACGGCGGCACGAAAATTTATTCAAGCCGAAGGAATTTTACCACCCGCACTACTGCTAGTGAAACGTAACGAGCATACTACAGATCGGTACTTCTGGGCGGAAAAGGGTTTATTTGGGGCGCAGTACGTGGAAGAAAACCATTTCCTGTTCCCCAGCTTAAGGGAATTAGAACACCCTAACGAAAAACCCCAACTGGCTACAGTGTCAGTCTGAGTCATAACTTGGTAATAGTTGGTAGAATAGCCAAAATTTTCCTCTGAAATTATGCTATTCACCCTTTAGTAAGCCAGAATTAGCTGAGTGGTAGAAAATACATAGCCTGGGTATGGAGTTAATTATAAAGGGTCAATAGCGGTTGTAATTGCCTTATTTAGTAGCCCTATTACCCATACCCATAGGCGAAAGGATAGAAATGTCCAAGGCGATCTTAAAAAAGAAAACTTGTTAGGATTCTCTTGACAATACATTTAGTTGTTTGGGCGAAGCTGGCATCACAATAGGACAGTCAAAACTGTCTATAGTTGCCAACTCAGCTGCTTGAATAACTAATAAACCAGAATTAGGCAACAGATAAGCTAAATAAAATATTAAATCAACCCCAATCAAAGCTTAGCTTGATTGGGGCTCATTTAATATCACTGTTAAATTGACATCCTCCCTGGCGTGAACGCACGGGGATTAAGAGAATCACTTCTGAGATTTCCTCTTTCGCTGAGGTAATCCCGGTTCAACAAATGGAACGAAGAATGGAGGCAGGAGCTCAGGAGTGCTCTTATCTGAGTCTAAAAGGGCATTCACGAAACTTGTTGCCAGCCCAAAGTTTCTCGCAAAACCGATAGTTCATCTCGATGCCCAGTCACAGTAATTAAATTCTGTGTTTCTTGGGTACTTTCTGTCGCTGCACTCTCCAACTTCAGCGAAACCTGCTCTTGACGACCAGCTTTTTGCCAGTAGAACATACCTGCGATAGGTGACAACAGTTCCAAACCCAAAAACAGCAAACCTATCTGGGGAAACAGAAACGACAACACCAAAACCAAGCAAAGAATTCCGATCGCCGCCAAAAAGGTCAAGAAAACAGCTAAAAACCAACTTGGACGCACGAATCCGGCAAAAGTTACTTGGTTTTGAGTGGCATCTATGGCGACGACCTTATAGGATCTCTGCGTAAAATACTGCTGCAATTGGGCTAAAAGCGAATCAGTTGGCTCTGTTGACATCAACTGAATTACCTGTGTCCTATCCTTTACAGAAGCCCTGATAAAGAAGAATAGCCCGATCGCTAACAATACCGTAAGCAGCAAAGTTGAAGAAAGAATCGTCGTACTCATGCTGGAAAAACAATCAGAGAAGTATCTTTTACTTTACATAAATTTACGTCCTCTCTGAAACCTCCCGCACTGCTTCCCGATTGTTACTGACATATTCACCAGGCTGGTGATTTTTGCTGGCATAATCATGCCAAAGCCCCGCTAAATTTTGCGCCTGTTCTCGCCAGTCCGGTTTAATGCGGTACATCCTCCGGGGACGACCCCGCCCTTCCACCTTTTTCCAGTAACCGCTAATCGCCTGTTCCTCTTCCAGAAACTTTAAAGCACTGTAGAGTACTGTATCTGAAAGACGATAAGCCGGATATTCCGTCTCGATTAACTGAATTAGTTCTGTTCCGTAGGATTCTCCCCGTGCTAACACAGAAAGTACATAACAAACCGCTAACTCCTTGGTGAGATATATCGGGGGAGGATTATCGAAAAACTGGTAAATGTCGTCAAATTTCATTTGCATAACCCGCTTAACACTCCATTGTTTCTTACTTTATTCCCATAGCGCTCAACAGCAACCCGATCTCTTCTTCATCAGAACAGCCAATTAGTCTTAATTCAATCAGGACTAATGTGACTCATCAATATCAGCATCAATGACGATCGGATTGTATTTTTTCTGATGGGAGACTGCTGAATATTACGATCAATTCTAGACAGTCAATACTTGGTCTGCTTACCTGATTCATAAAATAATTTTGCTTTTCTTGCCATTGAGAGTTTAATTGCAGATTCAAAAAGCCGGGAGGAGAATCTTTTGAACCAAGAAAAACAAAGTAACATGAACTTTCAGCGCTCAATTACAAGCTAGGTGTAACAGAAGCACTTCAAACTCTTAAATTTTATTGTTTCTAAATAAATTTAGCCAACAACGGCGTATCTTTTCTCCCTGTTCTTTTCTATCCCTACCATCAGTTCTGCTAAGGATAATTTTATTTCTACAGTACAGAGTTCTGCTGGCAATGGGATTATGAGTACCAGAGGCTCGCCAGTATCTATGCCCTAACGTTACCCTATCAGTCAAGACACTTTGGTGGTAAAGTGCCAAACTACCTACCAAGGTAACAGCCAAAGTACCACGAGCCAATAACTGCCGACCTAAACTGCTTTGGTACTGGAATGGCATAAGCTGCGAGCGAAATTGTTGTTGATGGACATTTTGTTTGGTTGACTTACTCAAGCCGGATCGGAGAATACTAAAATAATCTGACGATCGCATCTAAAGCAAAGTTCTCACACCAGCTATTTTCTCTATCTTAAATTAGCTAACAGGTTGATCAGTATGGCAAATAAATCAGATTCCTCATCAGTTCCAGCGGCTATTCGCCAAATAGCCGGGAATTTCCGCATCGCAGGCTGGACTAGTTTCTGGCTTCAGTTAGTACTAGGTGTAATTTCTATAGTCGTGTTGCTATTGTTTATTGTTTTCAGTCGTTCTCCTAATACCAATAATCCCAACAGTGGCAATCCAGGAACGAGTTTTGGTGTGTTTTTGGCAATTTGTGGAATTGTGAGTTTGGGTATCGGTGTTTACATGGGGTTCCGTTATGTTCGCATTGGTAGACAACTGCAATCATCTAATCCCAGTATGCGACCCCGGAAAGCAGAAACTATCCCCATCCTCCGCATGGGGTTAATCATTAATTTAGTAGGAATGTTATTAACTATTCTCGGTGCTTGGGCGATCGTTGGTTCTTTGGCTGCTAGGTCAATTTCCCAAGTCCAAACAGCCATCTACGCCGATCCTTCTCGCCTAATTAGTTCTTTAGATATTTTGGCAGTACAAGCAAATATTAATACCATTGCTGGACATTTTGCCGGAATTATTGTGGCACTTTGGTTGATCGATCGCATCAGTCGCTAACGCTTTGGGGACTGGGGACTAGGGACTGGGATTCCTTGTAGATTAAGCACTTAGTCTCAGATTACAACGATTACAACAATTCTGGAAGCAGGGAAGACAACTGAAAGATCGTCAAGACTAATCAAGAAATCTGGTAAATATGTTAATCCTAGTTAAACTTTCCTAATCCCCAGTCCCCAGTCCCCAATCCCCAATCCTCAGTCCCCAAATGATATCCTAATTAATTGGCTCCAATGAGTAGAAACCTGTGCTAGACCTCAAGCAAATCCGGGAAAATCCACAATACGTCCAAGAGCGCTTAAATCTGCGTAGTGCTGGTCAATATGACATTCAACCAATTTTAGAATTAGACCAACAGCAAAGACAATTAGAACAAGAACGCAGCCGACTACAAGCGCGTAGCAACGAAATTGCTAAACTCATTCCTGCCAAAATTAAACAAGGTAGCGACCCCAAAGGCGCAGAAATTTTAGAATTGCGGGAAGAGGGAAACAAAGTTAAAACCGAAATTGGCGAACTCGAACCAAGAGAAAAAGAACTTAAATCCCAATTAGAAACCTTACTGTTAGCCCTTCCCAATTTACCAAGCGAAGCTACACCGATCGGTAAAAGCGAAGACGATAACCCAGAAGTGCGCCGCTGGGGAGATGAATACAAACCTCAGCATTCGGTGTTACCGCATTGGGAAATAGGGGAAAAGTTAGGGATTTTGAATAGCGATCGCGCAGTCAAAGTCGCCCAAAGTCGGTTTATCATGCTCAAAGGCGCAGGTGCAGCCTTAGAAAGAGCATTAATCAGCTTCATGCTCGACAAACAAACCGCAGCAGGTTACATCGAAGTCCTTCCCCCATTATTAGTTAACAGCGCATCTCTCACCGCAACAAGTCAACTGCCCAAATTTGCCGACGAAAGTTTTAAATGTCAAGATGACGACCTTTGGCTAATCCCTACAGCAGAAGTACCCGTCACCAACCTTTACCGCGAAGAAATACTCGAAGCATCTCAATTACCCATTCGTCACTGCGCCTACACCCCCTGTTTCCGCCGGGAAGCTGGCGCTTACGGCAGAGATACCAAAGGATTAATTCGCCTGCATCAATTCAACAAAGTCGAATTAGTTAAATTCGTCCATCCCGACAACTCCGAAGCAGAACATCAAGCACTCGTGCGCGACGCAGAGGCAATTCTACAAGCCCTGAAGCTACCTTATCGAGTAATCGAACTATGTACCGGAGACTTGGGTTTCGGGGCGGCGAGGTGCTACGACTTAGAAGTGTGGCTACCTTCTGCGGAGAAATACCGGGAAATTTCCAGCTGTTCCAACTTTAGAGATTTTCAAGCCCGACGGGGTAGCATTCGCTTTAAGGAAGCAGGGAAAAAAGGGACTCAGTTTGTCCACACCCTGAACGGTTCTGGGTTAGCGGTTGGTAGGACAATGGCAGCAGTGTTGGAGAATTACCAACAACCAGATGGCACAGTAAAAATACCTGAAGTGTTACAACCTTATCTAGGGCGAGATGTGCTCTACGAAACCGCAACTTGACATACTCCCCCGTCACAGCAATGCTTAACGGGGGATTCTCCCAGAATCACTTCTTGAGATTACTGGTTCAACGAGACGACTTAAATCTTCAACATCTCTGTTAAAAATCCAGAGGTCGGACTCTCCCCAGTCGTTTGGGTCGGTTCCTGTATGCCCTACAGTACCGTTGAGATACTCTCCCAAATATTTCAACCCTTTTTTCAAAATATTAATTGCTGCGTTAAAGTCACGATCTAAAACTGTTTTACAGTCAGGACAAATGTGAGTTCTTGTACTCAATGTCTTGTGAACTTTCGCTCCACAAACAGAACAGTCAATAGTCGTGAATTGCGGTGGTACAGCAATGCAAGTTATCTTATGTATCTTGGCGAAATAATTCACCCATTGGGTGAATTGATACCAAGAAGCATCGCTAATACTTTTCGCTAACTTGTGATTTTTCACCAAATTTGACACCTGCAAAGCTTCGTAGACTACCAAATCGTGAGATTGGACTAACGCCAAAGCATCTTTAATTGCTCTGTCTTTACGTTGTCGGGATACTTTCAGGTGTAATTTAGCTACTTTTTGCCGTTGTTTATGATAGTTATTTGACTGCTTTTGACCTTTCTTAAAGCGCTTAGATAGCTTTCTTTGAGCTTTTCTTAAACGCCTTGCGGTTTTCTTGAGGAAGTGGGGATTTTCTACTGTGTTTCCGTTGGAATCAGTATAGAACTCTTTTAGTCCTAAATCTATTCCCACTACAGAACCAGTGAATTCGTGCTTCTCTTGCCGTTCGTAGTCAATTAAAAATTGACAGTAATAACCGTCAGCACGTCTGACTACTCTTAATCGCCTGATTTGTTGAGAAGAGTAGTAGACTAAGGCTTTCTGACTACACCACAGGTCAAAAGTTCCTGCTTTGAATCCATCAGTAAAAGTGATTTGTTTCCGATCGTCAGAAAGTTTATAGCCAGTGATTTTGTATTCCACTGACCGACTGTACTTTTTGAATTTAGGAAATCCCTTCTTTTTAATTGATGAATCGTGACATTTAAGATAAAATCGAGCGATCGCAGCCCAAGCTCGATCGGCACTTGATTGTCTGGCTTGGGAATTTAATTTGTTTACCCAAGGTGTTGTAGAATCTTTTGCTAAAACGGCACAAAGTTTCTGTAGGTCATTCCTTGTAGTCCCTTTGTTATCCATCCAATATCTAACGCATTTGTTTCTGACAAATTGCGCTGTTTTGATGGCTTCATTTAGCCTTTGATATTGTTCTGAACTGCCGTTTTTTAACTTGGCTTCTACAACTAACATAAGTTTCCCTACGCACAAGTGCAGGCTAGGCCAACGATCTGGGGTTGGTTTTAGTTTATCATATCTTACCTACGAAAGTTAGAATTAAATCGTTGCTAGGCTTTAATTTGTCGATCGGATGAATGCCCTCGTTAACCTCACAATGTAACGGGGACATTCATCCGACATTTTAGGTAAAATGAAGAAATGTGTAGATGTAGCAGCATAAATTATCTATGTCCGTTTTGGCAGCGATCGCAGTCTTAGCTATCCTAATTGTGGTACACGAGTTAGGTCATTTCATGGCTGCTCGTCTTCAAGGCATTCACGCCAACCGTTTTTCCTTGGGTTTTGGCCCAATACTGTGGAAATACCAAGGGCCAGAAACCGAGTACGCCGTCCGTGCTTTTCCCTTGGGAGGATTTGTTGGTTTTCCTGACGATGATCCAGATTGTAAATATCCCCTTGACGATCCAAATTTACTCCGCAATCGTCCCATTTTAGACCGTGCAATCGTCATCAGTGCCGGAGTAATTGCTAACCTAATCTTTGCTTATTTAGTGTTAGTAATTCAATTCGGAATTGTTGGTGTTCCTAAAGGAATTAACTATCAACCAGGAGTACTTGTTCCTCAAATTATCTCTGAAAACTCTCCTGCTGCACTTGCCGGAATTAAAGCGGGAGATGTGATTCTTTCAGTTAACGGTAAACAACTCGGTGCTGTTAAAGAAGCCCCTGAATTACTGAAAACAGAAATTCAAAACTCTGCCAACAAACCCATTACAATCACTGTAGAAAGGAATGGGAACACAGGCTCTATTAAGGTAACACCAGAAGCGGGAGCAGATGGTAACGGGCGAATTGGCGTTCAATTAGTTCCCAATGGCACTCCGATTTATCGTCGTCCTAATAATATCCTGGAAATCTTTAGCCTTGCTGCCGATCAATTCCAACAAATCTTTGTGGGAACGGTGAAAGGTTTTTATCAGCTAATTACCAACTTTAAAGAAACAGCTTCTCAAGTAGCTGGCCCTGTGAAAATTGTTGAAGCTGGTGCAAAGTTGGCGGAATCTGATCTTAGTAGGCTATTTTTGTTTGCCGCTTTAGTTAGTATTAACTTGGCAATCATTAATATTTTGCCTTTACCAGCTTTAGACGGTGGACAGTTGGCTTTTTTGCTAATTGAAGGGTTGCGTGGTAAACCTTTACCAACTCACATTCAAGATGGTGTCATGCAAACTGGACTAATGTTACTCTTAGGACTAGGAATCTTTTTGATTGTCCGAGATACAACCCAACTTGAGTGGGTACAAAAGTTACTTCAGTGAGCATTACCCGTAAATTAGCTACAAAGCAGCAAAGAGCGTTGGAGATTTTGATTCGTTTAAAGCGACTTTATCCCGACGCTACTTGCACTCTCAATTATGAAACTCCTGTACAATTGCTGGTGGCAACGATTCTCTCGGCGCAATGTACTGATGAGCGAGTGAATCAGGTAACACCGGAATTGTTTCGCCGTTTTCCTGATGCAGAAGCGATCGCCAACGCCGACCTCACCGAGTTAGAATCGCTAGTACGTTCCACAGGCTTCTACCGCAACAAAGCCAAAAATATCCAAGGCGCTTGTCGCCTAATAGTCGAAAAATTTCGGGGAAAAGTGCCAAAACGCATGGAACAATTGCTGGAATTACCCGGAGTAGCCAGAAAAACCGCTAACGTAGTCTCAGCCCACGCTTACGGCATTTATCACGGCGTAACAGTCGATACCCATGTTAAACGCCTGAGTAATAGATTAGGTTTAACCGAACATCAAGACCCCATTCGTATCGAACGCGATTTAATAACCCTTTTACCCCAACCTGATTGGGAAAACTGGTCTATTCGCTTAATCTATCACGGTCGCGCTATTTGTACCGCTAGGAAACCTGCCTGTCACGCCTGCGCCCTAGCTGACCTCTGTCCTTCCGCTAATTTAGGCAGTATAGAGTAGGGGTCTTAAAGTCATCTAAGCGGACTTGTCTACTAATGCAATATTTGCTAAGAATTCTAATCAAGCTGCAACAGAAATTGCTTTTGCTTTAAAGGATGGTTCGGGAATAGCTCGACCATCCTCTCGAAAAGTGTCAATATAAAGCTGAATAGCTTCTTTAATATTGTTTTCTGTTTCTTCAAGTGTCTTACCTGTAGAAATACAACCAGGTAAATCAGGAACATAAACTGAATAGTTACTGCCAGCCCATTCAAAAATTACCACATATTCTTTCATTAGTTTTTCTTTCTATTTTAAATTGCCTTGTTTTTAATGCTATGCTCTGCTTAAAATAGCAATGATTTTGTCAAATGTCTATTCCGTCAGAAATCAGGAATATAATTGACCGAATAAACCAAGAAATAAATGAAACCGAGCAAGAAGCGACGGAGGGAATAAGCCTAGTTAGACCTATTTTGTCACAGTTTCCAGAAAATGTCGCACTGACTCAGTTTTTTGCCTATTTCAGTAGTATTCTATTTTTCGTGGAGATGTGCAGAACAAGACGCTTGCCAACCATTGTTGAAAAAATTTCAGATTCAGATGTAACTGATTTGGAAATAGAGGAAGCAGGCGAAGAGTTGGGAACACTACTGGGACAGGTAATAGAAGCTAAAATAGGTGTCAGAAGAATTGTGGAGCGTTTACAGAATTAATTATGAAAGAATTACCAGACAATCGCAAAATGGATGAACTGCTTGAAGTTGCTAAAGATGCTTACGAAAAAGCCAAAGTTATGTATGAAACAGCAACGGAAATAGCCGAAAAGTGGGAAAATCGGTCTGAAGAGAAACAAGCAGCAAAACAGCAAACTGGGGTGAATGGTGGAAATTAAAAGAGAGTGTATTTACCCAGTCCTCTTCAGAGGACTTTCGCTATTAGCCAGGGGTTAAACCCCCTGGCGGGCTTGTCTGCTAAATAGATAAAATTTTAACCACAGATATCCACAGATAAACACAGATAAACACAGATGTAAATGCAGTCTTAAGATGGGGAATACAGATATTTTATCCAAAGATTTTACATAATCGATGCTACCTAACAAAAGATATATCCAAATTGATTTCTGCATCTCACAATCTACATCTACATCTGCGTTCATCTGCGTTTAAAAAAAGGTACGTTGTTGCGCTTTAGCGCTAAATCTGGCGCTGAAGCGCAACAACATACCTCTGTACTGTTTCTCCCGCCAGTACCAGGTATCGAATCGCTGGAATGACGAGTTTTCGTAGCAAAGAAGGTGCAAAACAATTCTTTACAATCTGCGAAAACCCTTATATGTTACATTTTACAAGTCTCGACGCGAGAGAAGAAGAGAAGAACGCACGACGTAAACCGAACTCCGAACTCGAACTGCGCTCCACCTTAGCGCTCCTTCCCGCCTTCACCTCCCAAACCTCCTCCTCGCCATCCCGAAAAAAGGTAAGGTACACACCACCGGAACCCGAACCCGGGAGGTGGCCTTTTGGTGCAGAGGTATTAAAAATAAAACCAGAGGAAAGAATATATTTCCCCTTTCTCTTCGCCCATCCTACGCGATCGCAAAACCTTTCCCAAGCTTCTTCATAATACTTCCCATCTGGAATACCACCGCATTCCAGATAAATCTTCTTCTGGACGCTAAAACCAAAACGTCCATTGCTGTATTCTACCCATAATCCGTCAATCTTTCGCAACTCCTCACAAGGAAAATTCAGCAATTCTTCTTCACTAAACCACTGTCCTTCTTCCTTTCCTACAGTCAAAATCATCAACCGATAAGTTTCTTGATCTGCCTTTTCCCACTCTCCATTTTGCAGATACCGTTCTAAATCCCGATAGCGGAGTAGTTGCAATTGTTCTGCTAGGGATTGCAATTCTGCTGTCAGATTCGAGTCTACTTTTCTAGTAGTTTCCCGCCAACAATCATAGGCCAGAGAAACAGCTTCGCGAGAGCCATTATTACAAGCTTCTCGAATCAAATTAGTAGGATTAACTTGAGCAGCATAGAGAAGAATTGTTTCCCGCCACCAAGAATCCCCAAAATGCTGAAACAATAAACTTTCTTGCCCTAGCTTTTTGATTTGCACCGCAGCTAAGTAATTTTGAAAACTCAAATGGGCAAATTCGTACTCTTCCGGTTCCCTTTCCACCAACAACTCGCTAACTTTCACTACTTCTTCCAAGAAAGCTGCTGGTTGAACATCATCATCCAGCGACTTTAGATGAGTTTCAATCAAAACCATTAACTCATTTTGGGGAAGAATGGGACGATTTTGGTGCACCATTTCTAAAGCAACGCTTTGCAAAACTTCCTGACTTTCCTTCGCAGGTAATAGTAAATTAATCTGCCTTGCTAAAGGTCTATCTCCCAGTTGTAGCTGACAAATTGCCTTATAAAGTTCCGTGCGTTTGCGAGGTAGTTCGTTCCCCGGATAAGAATAGTGAAAAGTAGCAATCATGTTCAACAGCAGAGGATTTTGCGCCATATCTTTCAACTCGCTGCGCTGTTCTATCTGCTGCATCAAATCCGTTCCTTTCCGAATTGCTTCCTCCTTCACTTCGGGAGTATTGCGCCCTGCTCTAGCATACAGTTCTCGATAGAAATACCACTGTTCGATAAACCGTTGTCGTTGGTCTGAATTAAAAGGTTTCACGAACAGCGAAGTTTGCGGTTTAGTAGCTGCCGAGTAATCCTTGTAACCACCGGGACGGGAAGTGAGGAAAAAGACCGATTTGGGATAATCTTCCATCTGGCGACTTATCCACTCGCTTATCTGCTGTCGCTGTCCTTCTGCCACTTCATCAAAACCATCCAACATCACCAAGGCATCCCCTCGCCGCAATAAATTTTCTACCCAGTTAGCAGGTAAGGTGAGGCGTTTTCCTTCCGGCAGTTGGGGAATATGATGTTGGGTAATCAATTCTGCTAAATTAGGCGCGTTTTCTTGCCCTAATAAATCTCGCCATTTCCGCAGATATAGCAAAAACGGAATTAATCGAGGTACTTGATAGCGCAGACGAGCGCGTTTTGGCTTTTCACAATAAGTATAAGTCAGATGGCGCAGTAAAGTACTTTTACCGTAGCCACCCCAAGCTAAGATGACCATCCGCCGATAAGCCGGAGTTTTCCGCATCCGTGCGAGAAAATCCCAAATTTTCAGCCCATCCCGTTGCGCCTGCATCGCGGCGATATCTTCAGCATCTTTTTGCCGCAAACTGGGCGATAAAGACATTGTATGGACATCGCCCAATTCCAGAGGGACAAAAACTTCCTCCAGCGTGGGAGTAAAATTTTGGTTAAAGCCTTCGGTGATATAGTCACGACAGGCATTTGCCTGACATCGGAGATATTTATCTTCAAACCCGGATAGTTGCCAACGCAATCCTCTATCCAAGCTTTCCATAAATTTAACCAAGGAATCTGCATCTTGCTTACCTCGGTCAGTATAAATTTCCCGCATTCTGGCAATGAAACTTTCCGTATAAGCTGCCCAAATAGCGGTGACAACTGTTACCGGAAACATGAAAATTGCCAGCATCCAATCTTGCTCTAATAAGAAATGGACAAATAACCAACCACTACCGCCAAGGGGACTCCACTGAATAAATGCTTGGACACTTTTTTGAACAAACTGGCGTTCCGGTTTTTCCTCCGACGGTGACTTAGGCGCTGGTTCTGGTGTTTGTTTTTCTGTCTGGGGAGACTTGGAAGTTGAGTCGGGGGGCTGCGGTGCGGGATTGGATTCCTGGGACATAAAAGTTAAATGCAGCGTACTGTCTTTATATTAACAAGTACGTTGTTGCGCTTGAGCGCTAAATCTGTCGCTGAACGCTATGACGCAAGGGTTTTTTATCCCTTAACTCGCTTTCCTCTCAATATCCATCCCAGATAGCGGTTTACAATCTACAAAACTAACTGAATCTGGATCGAGAAAACCAGCGATCGCCATTTCTAACACCGCTTCTACCGGATATTCAATTTCTGCTGAGTATGCAATCAACGCCTGCTTAATTTTATTGGGAAGCGCATCAAGAAAAGCATTTGCAGCAACTGGTGATAGGTGTTCGGTTGCAGTTTCCATTATGCTTTATTCCTCTTGCCTGATACGAATGTTATAGCGTGGTTTAACTGTTTGAACAAAAATGTTGAGCGCAGTCCCTACCTATAACGAAGTTTAGGTAGGGTTAGCGAAACCAACATAAAAATGCGTAGCAACGATTTATTCTGGATTCTCTTGGTTCTGCACATATTCTATAAGTTTATTTAGTGGTG
>NZ_JBHFNQ010000054.1:0-21740 GCF_041929345.1 Floridaenema aerugineum BLCC-F46 | reverse complement strand
GCGCTTTAGCGCTAGAATTTAGCGCTAAAGCGCAACAACGTACCTTTCTCAATAGTTCTATGAAAATTCTTTTAGTTGATGATGAAACTGAACTCGCCGATCCTCTCAAAGCAGTGTTAACTCGCGATGGTTACAATGTAGATGTAGCTTATGATGGCATTTCTGGAAGTCAGTTAGCCATCCAGGGAAATTATGATTTATTAATTCTTGATTGGATGTTACCACAAATCTCTGGTTTAGAAATTTGTCAGGATTTGCGTCGCCAAGGAAAAACTACCCCGGTTTTATTTTTAACTGCTAAAGATACTTTAGACGATCGCGTACAAGGTTTAGATGCTGGCGCAGATGATTATTTAGTCAAACCTTTTGAATTGCGCGAATTATTAGCAAGAGTTCGCGCTTTATTGCGTCGAGTAACCGTGTTAGAATCAGCGACAACTCACCAAAGATTAAAAGTCGGAGATTTAGAATTAGACTTAGACAATCAAGTAGCTTATCGTCACGAAAGAACGATCGAATTATCCGAAAAAGAAAGTCAGCTTTTAGAATATTTAATGCGTCATCCCGGAGAATTATTAACTCATATAGAAATTTATGAACATTTGTGGAGTGGTGAGGAACAACCGAGTAGCAATGTGTTAGCTGCTTTAATTCGTTTGTTGCGCCGAAAAATCGAAGCAAATAATGAAACTCAATTAATTCACACTGTTTATGGTAAAGGTTATCGATTTGTAGAAGAAAAGTGATTAGGACTTACGCTCCAAACCCGGTTTCTTAACGATAATTTTATAATTTCAGCGTTTGGGTAAGCACGAGAAATCGGGTTTTTTGGGTTATGGTGCGTCGCCTGAGTTCTGTTCCGCTCAAAATAAATCCGTATAAATTCAGAGAAATTGATGAAAAATTTATAAATAGTCACTTGTTTATAAAGTTTCAGTAAAACTACTTATTTTACTGGCGTACAAACTAGTTAAAAGTTAAATTAGGTTCAGAATAACTACTGAAATACCAATTTTATGACTAGTATTACTTTAGTCAAAAAACTATCAATGGCTGTGGTTGGAACTACATTCATAGCCTTGGGAAGCATTAGTACAGCAAAAGCATCTACTCTTGTTCTGGAATCAGCAACATTTAGTTCGGCAAGCTTGAATTCAGGATACACAGTTGGATTGTCTCAATCAGTGGGTTGGCGTTTTCAGATCGATCGTTCCTTACAGGTGACAGATATTGGTGGTAATTTTGGTACGTTTTATAATTCGGGAAACATTTTTGGCGCGATCGTTTCTCTAGATAGCCTCAATGCTTTACCTTCGGGAAATCCTAATTCTCTGCAAAATGTTTTAGGTAGCACTACCTTTACTCCTACTTCATTAGGTGGTGATACCCTGACTCCCCTATCAGTATTACTTAATCCTGGTAATTATGCTTTGATCTTTGGTAGCGGTCAATTTGGTGCAACTGGTTTTAGCGGTATGCCGTATACTGGACAAATAAACTTTCCGGGTTCCTCTTACTTTTTTAGCAATACTAATTGGATAAATGGTGGTGTGTCCAACGCACGCTTTATTGTTAAAGGCAATGAAGTAACAACATCCGTTCCTGAACCTACTTCAGTATTAGGTTTATTGGCTTTTTCTCTGCTGTCTATTTCGCAAATTCTTCAACGCCAAGGTTACAGCAAAAACACTGATACATTTGAGCATGAGAACAACTAGTGTTTGTCTAGAGTTAGGACTTACGTAAAAACCAAGTTTGGAGCGTAAGTCCTCTACAAATTATTTTGTACTTAATTATTTCGGATCTACAATTGAACCCATAAATAGAATTGTTCCGGTTTGATTATCACGAATTGCACAGAAGAAAGGGCGATCGACAACCATTTTAAAAGGCGGTTCTTCTCTTATTGGTATGGAAGTTGTCCTAACACCCACAGAGGTTACTGCTGCTGCTTCTGTCCCTTCTTCATTAACTTCCACAAAAGTTTTGTGTTTGACTTCATCAATTTGTACATCTCTTGGAGTCATGTTAGAAAAATTCGCTTGGTTTTGAAAAACCACTCCCA
Source organism: Floridaenema aerugineum BLCC-F46 (assembly GCF_041929345.1). NCBI lineage: Bacteria > Bacillati > Cyanobacteriota > Cyanophyceae > Aerosakkonematales > Aerosakkonemataceae > Floridanema > Floridanema aerugineum. The sequence goes on along the minus strand of NZ_JBHFNQ010000054.1, from coordinate 19,675 downwards.
TTCCCAACGCTTGCAGTGCTTCATTTAAAGTAATATCATACTCTAATTTGAAGCGAGGTAAAACAATTTCCCCGTCTCTTGAAGAGAATTGTTTCATCCATTGTTGCCAGTTTTCCGCAGTCAAATTACTGTTAAAATCAGTCAGTTTAACATTCGGTTTTGGCAAAAAGACAAACATACTTAAACGTCCTGAACCGTAAGGTAAATTTACGGCTTGAAACTGAGGATTTTCATAGTACCGATATTCACCCCTTTGAGACATTAAAGGATGTTGTTTGCGAGTTCCATTGAGTAAAGTAAAAGGTTTTTCTTGCGTAGCAGATTTAGAAAACTCTTTTTGCCAATTACCTTTAAAGTAAATGGCATTGATTAAAAAAAGAACGGCAGAACGATCGATACTATCAATGATTGTCGGGATTTTCGAGTTAGTGTTTTGGCTTACCCAATCATTGATAATCTTTACAGAATTGGGGTTGTTGAAATCTAAGTTTGTTGCTTTTGCTTGGTAATATTTCTCTGTTGTTTGCAAGAATTCAGGTAGAAAAGGAAATCCTTGTTTTAACCAAAGAGAGTTAGCAATATCTAGCCGCACTTTTGGATCGATCTTCGTTAAACTTTCCATTAAAGCTAACTGGGATTGGTTAATTTCTGCTAAACTCATTCCTTGTAATTGTAAGGTTTGAGCCATTGCTTGTTGAGTCGAACCAGATGCACCATTATAGGTCATTTGTAGTGCGATCGCTACACTAGCAGGCGAAACAAAAATATTTCTATCAGCACTTTTTGCGAAAATTTGGGAAAATAATTTAAATCCAAAATTAGTATTTGCTTGCACTAATTTTTCATTCATATTATTAGTATTTTGTTTGGTGAAAGGGCTGTAATTTACATTTGCTTGCACTTCTTTGGGTTGCCGAATCAATGACCCTGTTAGGAAAGTGACTAGGATTAAACTTAACGCTAAACTCATCCGTCTCAGGAGTTGCTTTTTCATAATTTCCCTTGGTTAATTGCTCTTTCAAAAAGCATTGACAGATCCTAAGTCGATTTGTAGCCTAAAAAGTTCCCGTCAGATATTATTTAATTCTCTAATTTGTTTTTGCATATTTTCTTTGAGTTCTTGGGCGCGACGATAAGCATTAGTGTGATTACTATCAGTTGGATTATTTGGTAAACAAACTGGTTGAACATAATAACACAGTTGAGTTTTCATTGCCCAAACTCCCATTGAGGGAAAGAGTAGAAACACAGGCATTAAAAACGAAATGGGTAAGAAAGGAAGACCAAATATTTTACCTACTTTTCTGATGTTGATAGCCCAAGGATGGAGGAACTCACTGCCTAAACAAACTACGGGGGAAATGGGGATTTGATAGCGATCGCTTAAACTAATAAAACTAGGATGAAAAGTTTCTAACTGATAACGATAAAACCAACCTTTACCAGGCCCACGTATACCTTCTGGCGCATAAAGTAAAATGATTTCCTGGGAAACTGCCTCTGCAAAATCATCTAATTCTGCTCTCACACCGCCTAAGACTTTTGACCATCCAGGTGGTAGCCACCAAATCATCCAAGGATGTTCAAATAAAGAAACACCAGCCAAGGGTTGCACAGTCCAATTGCGCGTTTCTCCCAACAAATAAGCTAACACTAAAAAATCCCAAGGGAAAGACATTCCCGCATGATTTATTGCTACTATTAATGGTGCTTTTTCTGGCAAATTTTCTCCCTGTTTTAACTCTCCTCGAAAATAGTATTTAGCAATCGGAGCCAGGATTTCTTGGCGAAAAGCTTGTTGATAATTCGGGTTAAATTCTTCATTTCCTTGGCGGGGAAAACGACAACCAAGCCGCAACCAACGAATTAATAATGCTAAATAAAAACCACCGGGAATTAAAAACAAAATATATTCTAGGCAATTCCAACCATCAGGATCGGCGTGATATCTTTGCCAATGGCGATTAAATAAAATCAACCAACCTGGTGGATACCACAGACAAAACCAGTCAAACCAGGAAAATTTATAATTTAATTTATCTTGTTCATACTTCATGGTTTTTTACTGTTAAAATACTAAGGGGAATAAAACATTTCCATTCTTAAATGAATTCTAGGGTTCAGCTTGGCTTCTACAGGTTTTCCTTGTTGGAGATGTTGTTCCACAATTTCAGGAACATCACTAGGTTGAACGCGACAATACCAAGTTTCATCAGGTAAAATTCTGACTGTAGGGCCAGAACTGCACTGTCCCAGACAAGGACTAGTTTGCACTTCTACTTCAGCCATTTCTCTGGCTTGAAAGGCGGCTAACACTTCTGCTGAACCATTTTTCAAGCAAGAAGTGTGTTGGCAAATCATTACACAGCGAGGTTCTGACATAGAGTATTTAAGTTAATTATGGGTGATTAATTTAATTGTGAACGAAAATAGCTGACTTTTGCTGAGAATTATTTATTTACTCCCATGATAATTATATTTTATCGACTAAAGTCACATTTTACTGAGGATCTACAATAGATCCCATAAACAGTATAGTTCCGGTTTGATTGTCACTAATTACACAAAAGAAAGGGCGATCGACAATTATTTGGGTTACTCCTCCTCTACTACCTCCTATCGTGGTAACTGCGGCGGCTGTAGTACCCTCTTCATCAACTTCTACAAAAGTTTTGTGTTGAATTTTACCAATCCATAAAGGAGGAACAGTAATAGCCGAAAAATCAGCTTTCTGACTAAAAGCTATCTGCATTCCTAAAGCTTTTAAAGCATCGACTAAATCAGTTCCATATTCTAATTTAAAGCGAGGTAATCCAACTGTAATTAATTGAGAATAATCATTTTCTAGTTCATTACCATTGAAACTTTTCATCCATTTTTGCCAATTTATATCATTTAAATTTTGATAGAAACCTCTTAAACCCAAATTGGGATTAGGTAAAAAAACATACATACTTAACCGATGATCAGCATAAGGTAAGCTAATTGCTTGAAATAATTCATTTTCATAATATTTCAGTCCAGGTATTTGTTGAAACATCATTTTGACTGGCTTTTTAGTTCCATTTACCAAAGTGAAGGGATAGTCTTTAGTTAACTCTTTAGCAAAGGGATATTTCCAGTTACCGAGAAAGTAAATCGCGTTGAGTAAGAGAAAAGCTGTATTTGGTTCTATACGCTCAATAATACTATCGATCTTGCCATTAGTACGGTTTTTCACCCAATTATTAATCGTAGCCGAGGCTTGAGGTTGTCGGAAGTCAATCCTTTGAATTTCCGCTTGATAGTGCTGTTGAATTTTTTGACTAAAATCTGGTTTAATGGTTTCTTGTTTATCGATCCACAAGGAATTAGCTATCTGAAGCTGAGATTTAAAATCAGATTCTTGTAGTTGATTTTTGATTAGTGCATTCGCTTCATTGACATCTTGAATGCTGATTTCTTGTAATTCTAATGTTCGACCGATCGCTTGTCTAGTTTCACCATTACTGGCATTGTAAGCGATCGCCAAAGCCATGCTCACACTAGCAGGAGAAATAAAAATATTCTGGTTAGCTTGTTTGGCTTGCAACTGCGAAAATAGCTTTAAACTAAATCGTGTATTGGCAGCTATAACTTGCGGATTAATTGCCGATTGATTAACAGAAACTAGATCCCCGACTTCTTCAAGAAGTCGGGGATCTGATGAAATAGAATTGGCCCAAAAACTATACCCATTAGCAACAGATTGATTTTGCCACCAAATCATAACTAAGCCAACAAAAGCCCAGCCAAGAATTACGTAATTTACTACAAATTTAACTTTCACTCTGAACTAGCAACTAATGCTTCTGATTGGTAACGGATGTTAGCCTGTTTCAAGCGTTGCAAAGCAGTAGCTAGGCGATCGCAATCAGCAATCAAACTGATTCGCACATAACCCTCACCCGCAACACCAAAGGCATTTCCCGGAGTAACTACAACACCAGTTTGCTGCAATACGGAAAGCGCGAAATCTGTCGATCCCATACCTAGCGGACAAGGTACCCAAAGATACATCGTCGCCTTAGTTTTCGGTACATTCCAACCCAAACTCGCCAACCCATCAATCAAAAAATCCCGACGAAGGCGATAGCGTTCTTGCACCTCTTGTAAATATACATCTGGCAGTTGAAGCGCCGTTTCCGCAGCTGATTGTAAAGCCGCAAAAATCCCATAATCCAAATTAGTTTTTAAAGTGCGTAAACCTTGAATAATATGACGGTTTCCCACCACAAAACCCACACGCCAACCAGCCATATTATAAGTTTTAGACATAGTGTGAAACTCCACACCAATCTCTTTCGCGCCTGGAATTTCTAATAAACTAGTCGGTTGATAGCCATCAAAAGCCAACTCCGCATAACACAAATCATGCACCAGCATAATCTCATGCTTACGAGCAAAAGCCACAATTTCTTCAAAAAACTCTCGTGGAGCAGTCGCCGCAGTCGGATTACTCGGATAATTAAAGTAGAGCATTTTGGCGCGTTGGGCAACTTGATCAGGAATGGCCCCCAAATCAATTAACCAATCATTTTCCGGCTTTAAGATTAAACTATAAACCTCACCACCAGCAATCACCGGGCCCCGAAAATGGGCGGGATAAGCAGGAGAAGGCACCAAAACCAAATCGCCTGGGTTAATGTAAGCGATCGCCAAATGAGTCAAACCCTCCTTAGAACCCAACAAAGGCAAAGCCTCACTACTCGGATCGAGTTCCACCCCATAACGACGCTTATACCAATCAGTAATAGTTCGCCGGAAACTAGCAGTCCCCTCAAAAGGCGGATAACCATGATTAGCCGGATTTTGCAAAGCCCGAATCGCCGCCTCCACCACAGGTTGAGGAGTCGCCCCATCAGGATTTCCCATTCCCAAATCAATCAAATCCAAACCCTGTTCCCTAGCCCGCGCCTTCAACTCATCCAACCGCGCAAAAACATAAGGAGGCAAAGCTTGTAACCGTTCAGCAGGCGTAATCCAATTTAAACTCATCTTATTAACTTATTGCACAACTGCCTAAACACCCAATAAGAGAAAAAAACCCCCAACCAAAAGGGGTGTTTGAAAAGTATGTCACCTTTTGGGGACTGGGGACTAGGGACTGGGGACTGGGAAAGTTTTGAGTTGTCGGCTCAGATCTTGCAGCCAGGGAGGTAGAACCTCCCCAATCTCGTTCCCAGGTTCAACCTGGGAACGAAAGACAGAGGCTCTGCCTCTTGTCCCCCAATCCCCAATCTCCAATCCCCAATCCCCAGCCCCCAATCCCTACTTCTTCCTCGCCTCTTCCTGAATCTTCGTAGACACCATAGCAGCCATCAAATGATCCGGCGTAACCTCAAAAGGTAAGCGATGGATATCAGAATTAGGAGAACAGGTAATTTCAGCCGCTTGGCGTAACTCAGTTAAAGTAATATTACCCAAACCTAAATCATCCAAAGATCGCGGTAAACCAATTTCCCCATAAAACTTTAACAACTGTTGTCTCGCCGCAGCTGCCAACTGATTACCTTGCAGCATCTCCTCCAAACGCAGTTGCACCAAAATCCCATAAGCCACCTTCTCACCATGCAAAGAATCATGGGCAGCCGGAATGTGAGTTAATCCATTATGTGTAGCATGGGCGGCGACAGTGCGACATTGCGCCCCACCTAATCCACCAATCACACCTGCTAGCATGACTGTGGCATCAACAACTTCTCGCCAATCTTCGCCCCCCGGTTCTTGTAAGGCAGCGAGAGACTTTTGGAATAAGATATCTCGTAAAACTCTGGCTTGTTGAACCGCACCAATAATAAAGGTTTGCTGAGAACTTCCACTGCTAACAGATGCTTCGTACCATTTCGCCAAAGCATCGCCTATTCCCGCAACTAAAGTCCGTTGTGGCGCAGTTTGAATTAAGCTGTAATCCAACAACAATAAATCGGGACAACGTTCTAAAGGCACATCGTAAAGATATGCACCTTGTTCAGAATAAATGTTAGAAAGGGCTGTCCAACCTGCACAAGTTGCCGCTGATGTGGGTATGGTAACAACAGGTAAGTGGCATTGCTGCGCTAAAAGTTTGGCAGTATCCAAAGCTTTACCACCACCGACACCAATAATCATGCCAGCTTGATGTTGTTCTACCTTGGTTCTCAAGGAAGCCAAAGTAGATTCTGAACAATCTGGACTATAGTGAGCAAAAGCAGTAGTTAGCTGTTGTTGTTCTAATGCTAGCTGCAACTGCGGTTGAACTACGGCAAGAGATTGCACGCCCCCCACTACCAAGGGGTTTTTACCTATGCGTGCGATCGCTTCCCCACTCTGGGCTAGGGTACAGCGGATTACTTGGCTTGGGGCAATGGCAAGACGAGACACTGATGTAGTTGAAGTAAACACTTATGGCAAAGATTAATCGGTATTACAACAAGACTATGTTAGCTATTTAACATTTTGGCATTCTCTTGGGAAAAACAACTTATTCTTAGTATTATTTTTGTAATATAGCGATCGTGACATTTCAACGCTTTGGAACTGTCACCAAAATGCTCAAGATTTGCTCAAAAGCTCTAGGAACTCTCGCACCACATTATCAGGTTGCTCGTCGCACCTTTTCCAGTCGAAGCGATACACCCGAACTCCACTATGTTCAAAATATCTTTCTCGTTCTTGCTCTTTTACCCTTCGTTTTGGTGTGTGAGAAGGATCATCCACTTCTATAATTCCCCATCTAAAACCTTTAGGAGTCTCGCAACATACTAGAAAATCTGGCTCTGCATTCTGACGACCTTCTGGTGTATTGAGCCTAGCCATGCTATTGGCGAAATACAGAAGTCCTGCTCTATCAAGAGCTTCTGCAATTTTTACTTCATATTTAGAACGAAAGCGTAATCTATTCCAGTGGATAATTCTTTGAGTGGGAGCTAACTTAACATGATTGAGTCCCAATTCTTCAAAGATTGTTCCACGGAATTTTATTCCTACTAATTTAGCATCGGTAAAATCAGTTCCAACTAAGTTTGCATAGCTCAAATCAGCATCAGTTAAATCACATCCATTTAGATTAGCATGAGCCAAATTAGCCTGACTTAGGTTTGCTCCGACTAAATAAGCATTACTCAGATCAGCTTTAATTAAGTTGGTTGCTGATAGTGAAGCACAACTTAGATCGGCATTCCTAAGCTCAGTACCAACCATATAAGCATTGTCTAGCTTGGCTCCACTCAAACTAGCGTCATTTAGCCAAGCATCGCTTAACTCAGCTTTTCTTAAATTAGCACCACTCAAATCAGCTTTGTCAAGGAAGGCAGAAGCAAGATTAGCACCATAAAAGTTAGCTCCACTTAGATTAGCTCCACTTAAATGAACTGAATCCAAATCAGCACCACTCAGATCTGCATCACCCAAATCAACGTCATTTAAATCAGCACCGTCCAGATTAACCCCTTTCAAACTTCTTTTTCTGGCTCCCTGATTAACAATTTCCCAAGCCATCCGCCATTTTTCATCAATGTTTGTGGTCGAATCAATTTCAGTACCTCTGAGATCAGCACAATTCAGATAAGCATCTCTCAAATCAGCACCGATAAGATTTGCATACCTAAGATTAGCGCCAAAAAGATCTGCACCTCTCAGGTTAGCTTCTCTCAGATTAGCTCCTGTTAAATCATTAGCACAACAGTCTAGCTCAATCCCAGAAAAATCTCTTCTTCCTGCTGCATAAAGTTCCAAAAGTTCATCAGCATCCATAATTAGTTTGTACTTTTTGCCAACAACTCAAGCGCCTTAATTAAATTATTAAACATATAAACTACAAAATATTATTGATTAATCTCTTTTACGGTGACAGCTAACCGCAATTCCAGCGAATCCAACAAAGCTACTAAAGTGTAAATTTCAGTACCTCCTGTTTCTAACAATATTTTATCAAGTTTTGCATAGTGTTCTTTCGCTCGATCGGAAAGCTCATTCATCTGTAAACGAGCATCTACCACATCTTTGAGTGTCAGACGTAATACTTGAGGATCTTTTTCTTCTAGTTCCAAAGCAACCTCGATATTACCAGCGACTCTTTCGGGGACTTGCAGCTATTTTATCAAATAATCTCCGTAGTTTCTATTTATTGGCGTTTTCATCTTTTAATACTTGTATCTTTACACTTCACGACTAAAGTCGTTACAACAAACTGATCTCACTCTGCTAAACCTGCTTCTTGCAATACTTGTGTTAGTAAGTCTGTTAATTGCAGTTTTCCCGCCCATTGGTTGAGATAATCAAAGTCTAGATTTTCTCTTTGTAGTTTTAGTACACCTAAAATATCCCGCCATTGTTTTTGCGATTCTCTAGCAGTCATGCGAAACCAAAGAAGTTTTTGTAATACTGTATCTTCAGGGGAACAGATATAAAAGGATTTACTAAGATCATTGTCGGGAATATGTAACTGACGGCGAGACATTTGGGAACGAGAAAATTCATCGTCACGCATCACAAATAAGTCGGCTTTTTCGGTTGTGGTTAGGTGAATTACATTAAATGATGATGTTCTGCCTCTAATGGCTTCGTCTACAGCTACTTCGCTAATATAAAATTGTCCTGCCATTGCTTGAATTAATGGTTCTATTTGGGTAGTTTGAATATTTATCACTAAATCTAAGTCTTGAGTAAATCTTATTTCTCCTTGAAGAGAACTGGCTACGGAACCGCCAACATAATAAGGAATATTCAGAGAGTTGAAGATAGTAGCTAATTGATGTGCTAACCAAATTGGATCTTCTAACATTAGTTCTCCTGAATATTCTAATTTACTGAAAAAATTCGCCCATTTTTGTCCTAAACGTTTTCTCACATATTGCTGTTTAATTAGGCTTGGGGAGGAATTAGGAAACTGATTTTTAATTCCCATTAAAGCTAGGATTGAGCCTTTTTTTGCTACTCGTTGAAACAAAGCTTCTTTTTCCTTTGGGGTCATTTTTCGCCAAAGGTCAAACTGCACTTTTTCTGCTTCAATAGTTGTGTCGATCGCCTGAGTCCGATAACCCATCTCCAAACCACTTTAAATTTTACATTTAATCTTCCCTAGTCCCCAATACCCAATCCCCAGTCCCCATTCCCCCAAAAATTACTTGCTTTTTAGTTGAAAGCGATCGTCATAATCGCTCAAAGGCGGATAAAATATCGGTTCCGTTTCTTCAATTTTCAACAATCTATCTTGATAAGCATTTAAGTAAACTTGGCGTTTTTCTTCATCTGCATGAGCCACCGCCCAAGCAATAAAAGGTGGTAAGACATCAAAGCCAACGAATCTCAGAATTCCGTGATGAATCGGAAAGAGGATTTCATTAATATTACCATTAATCCCGATCGCAGTATACATATTTTCCGGCCCTCCAGTAGTTAAGGAAAGCATCGCTTTTTTGCCCTGAAAAACTCCGTTATCATACCATTTACCACCGCCGTAAACTTTGCCCATTGCCAAAGTGCGATCGACCCAACCTTTAAGAATTGCAGGTAAAGAAAACCACCACAAAGGAAACTGCATTATTAATACATCGCACCACTCTAATTTTTCCATTTCCGCCTGAATATCGGCAGCAAAACCGTTAACTTCTGTCGCGTACATTTCTTCTATTTGTTGTTTGAAGTAATCGGGGTTTTTCTGGGTAGTGAAATTGCGGCGATCGGAAACTGGATCGAAATTCATCGCATAAAGGTCAGAAATTATTACTTCATGACCTGCCGCTTCTAACACCTGTTGAGCATGACGAGTTAAGGTACCATTAAAACTTTGAGGTTCAGCGTGGGCATGGACAATAAATACTTTCATGATTTTTCCTAGATTTCTATATTGTAAAAATAACTTATCTATCCCTAACATTTAACAGGATGTAGAGACGTTCCATGAAACGTCTCTACTCAAAATCAAGAAACGCCTCTACTCAAAATCGAGATTAACTAACTTGCAACTTCACATTGAGCTTTTGCAGTCTTTCCCCTAACCAGCGTTCAAACAACTCATTTTGTAATGCTTGTCTTACTTGGAAATCTTCTAAAGAACTAGGTAAAAACTGCTCAACACGAAACAAACCCCAACGTCCTTCCACTTGTAAAGGCCCTAAAATAGTTCCAGCTTCAGCCTTTATTACCTCACTCAGGAGAGGTTCTGGTAAAGTTCCTATACTGATAGCGCCCATCATTCCATTAGCTAAACGCTCCTCAGTCAAAGAATGTTCTCGCGCCATTTGTTCAAAACTATCACCAGTTTCAATTTGCTCGCGCAGTTCTTCCGCAACATCGGGATTATCCACAATAATGCGCGATAAAACCACACGATCAAGAAAAATTTTGCGCTCATTGTAATAATTTTGCAAACTGGATGAAGTCACTAGTCCCTTCAGTTTGTCTAGCTTAAAATTAAAAGCAAACTGATTATGAAAAGTTGGGTAATCTATACCCTTACTATTGAGCCATTCTTGAAAACGCTTAGGATCGGTCAACTGACTTTGAATGCGAAAATCAATTATTGCCTGTTCCACAAGTGCATTTTCAATTTGAGGATCGCCCAGCTTGAGTTGTTCTTGCTCAATTATGTGCTGTCGCAGAATATCCCCGATAAAAAGCCCAAGTTTGCCACAACTTTGCAGATATCGCAAAGCTTGTTCCAAAAAAATGGGCTGGTCATCAACTATAAGAAATGATTGGGAAGTCATGAATTAGCCAGATTTTACACAATTAGTTTCCTTGCCCTTATTAATTTTATGGCTGTTGTGACCATCTGCTACCGAAGTAGCGCAAGAAGGCAAAAGGGGGAAGTTTCTCGTAAGGAGAGTTTCTCGTAAGGGAGAAAGTTTTGAATTTTGAGTTTTAAATTCACCTAGTCCCCTAGTCCCCTAGTCCCCCTGTCCCCTAGTCCCCTAGTCCCTTAGTCACCGCACGCGGAATTCGACAATATTATTTTTGATGGTCATATCATAGCGGGAAAAAAAGTCTTGTCCCAATAGCCCAATCTCCAATCCCGGTGGAATCCCTACAGGGACATTTTTCAGCGAAGCACCAGCCACTTGTATTGCATCCACACAGCCGACACCAATTAAAGCACCACCAGCAGCAGTACTCACCTTTGCCACTGCAAAAGTTTCTACCTTTAATCTGGCTGCCATCTCTTGAGTAATGGCTGTACCACTAGCCCCTGTGTCCAACATCATCTCAAAAGTCTGCTTAATATTGGCGTTAGTCAAGGTAACATCAATTACCAAAGTGCCAAATTCTCGCCGTTTAATTGGTACGCGAATTACTGTACCAGAGGGCGCACTAGTGCTGAGTTTCGTAGTACACTTACTTTCCAAAGAAACTTGCTTGGCTCTAGGGTCTGCTTGTTTGGCTGCGTAATCTGCTTGCTCTTGATATTCTTTGATTTTGGTTTGGGCTTTGGCATAATTGGGGCTGGAAGTTGGTACTGCTTTGAGCAGTTGCATGACTTTTTGCCATTGACTGTGGACTAATTTCCAATCTTCGCGGGATTGAGCAGATTCACTTATACTTTTAGCACGGGCAGCTTTGGCGATCGCTTCCTCATAACTATCCTCTACCGCTACTTGCTCCTGCTTCACCACCACAGTTTTTGGTGAAGCAACCGTTGCATTTACTTTAGACTCAACTTTAACTACAGGGCTTTGAGTAGCATTATCACTACTACAAGCTATACTCAGAAGTGCTATCATTCCCGAAAGTAAGATTAATAGCCCGCGATCGCGAGAAACTTTTTCCATAAAAAACTTTAATAGCCATACTCTACTCTGCACCTAATTTAACCTTGCCCCCTGGCAGAAAAATCGAAATTTAAACTTTTATAAATAAAAAAGGAATGTAATCAAATCCCAACATTAATCCAAAGAAAAACCTCACAACTCTTAGAGGTCGTGTAAGATTAACATCGCTACGAATCAAAGACAGGAAACTATGGCACTTTTAGATGCTCAACCAGCGCTGCTTGTTTTAGCCGATGGCACAACTTTTCGGGGTTGGTCATTCGGTGCGCCAGGAACCACAATTGGAGAAGTGGTGTTTAACACTGGCATCACTGGATATCAAGAAGTATTAACTGACCCTAGCTATTGCGGTCAAATTGTGCTCTTTACTTATCCTGAACTAGGCAACACGGGTATTAATCCCGAAGACGAAGAATCAGAACGTCCCCAAGTTCGAGGCGCTATTGCCCGGAATATCTGCACTCGTCCTAGCAATTGGCGCTCTACCCAATCTTTACCCGATTATTTGAAACAATACAATATTCCGGCAATTTATGGCATTGATACCCGTGCCTTAACGAGGAAAATTCGCGAGTTTGGGGCAATGAACGGGGGAATTTCAACCGAAATCCTCGATCCTTCTGAGTTACTTGCTAAAGTAAAAGCTGCTCCGAGTATGGCTGGATTAAATTTAGTTAAAAATGTCACTACTCGGAAGGTTTACGAGTGGTCTGAACCGACTAACCCGGTTTGGGAGTTTAAACCAGTAGAAAAAACTGATGAATCTTTTACAGTTGTGGCGCTTGACTTCGGTGTGAAAAAGAATATTCTTCGCCGTTTAGCTAGTTATGGTTGTCGGGTGATTGTAGTTCCGGCTGATACACCAGCAGAAGAGATTTTAAAATACAATCCTGATGGTATTTTCCTTTCTAATGGTCCTGGCGATCCGGCGGCAAATATTGAGGGAATTGAAACTACCAAGGCTTTACTGAAGGCGGAAAAACCTGTGTTTGGTATTTGTATGGGACACCAAATTTTAGGTCTTTCTTTGGGTGGGGATACTTATAAACTCAAATTTGGTCATCGTGGTTTAAATCAACCTGCTGGGTTAACGGGAAAAATTGAGATTACTAGTCAAAATCATAGTTTTGCGATCGATCCCGATACAATTCCCGATGCAGATGTCGAAATTACTCATCTTAATTTGAACGATCGCACCGTCGCCGGTCTGCGCCACAAATCTCTACCGATGTTCTCTGTCCAGTATCACCCAGAAGCCAGTCCAGGTCCCCATGACGCTGACTACCTCTTTGAACAGTTTGTCCAAAAAATGCGCGAAAATCGCCAAGGTTAGGGATTAGGGGTTAGGGGTTAGGGAGATGAGGGATGGGGAAACAAGGGGACAAGGGAAAGTTTAACTCTCTCACTCAAAACTCTCTCACTCAAAACTCTCCCCAGTCCCCAGTCCCCAATCCCCAATCCCTGACTCACAAATCCATCCATAAATAGCTAGACAAAATCCCAGAAACTATATATACTGGAGCCTCTAGTGAAGGACTATGGAGCTAGGAGGGAACTATTGCTGAGGCACTGAACTTGACTGTGAGCCTAAGAGGCACAAGAGATGTCAAGGAAAATTACCAGTTATTTCGTCTGACTGGCTTATTAGATGCGTTTTCGGAACCGAATTTTCGTAAAGCGATCGTTGGCTTTATCCAACAAGACGGGCCAAAAAATATCATTTTGGATCTTTCCCAAATCGATTTTCTCGATAGTTCTGGTTTGGGTGCTTTGGTGCAAATAGCCAAGGAAGCTCAAAATAACAACGGCAGTCTACAGATTGTCCCTAACCCCCGTGTTACCCAAACAGTTAAGCTAGTACGTTTAGAAAAGTTTCTATCTTTGCAATCATCGGTAGAAGCTGCCCTAGAAAACATCAAAAACAAAAAAGAATAAGTTGGTAAGACGAAATATTTCTCATGCTATCCGGTGGATTTCTGGATAGCAAATTTGTTGTGAAAAGATTTAATTATTTCCCATGAGCATTTATGGTAAAATTCAAAATCGATGTTTCATCAGCCGCTCTCAGATATAAGTTACTCGTTGACAGAAGTTAATCAGCTTTCTCCTGTAGCTTTGGCATATATAGGAGATGCAGTTTTTGAGTTATATGTTCGCAGCCGTTATCTTTTGCCTGCCAAAAGGATAGACAAGTATCATCGGCAGGTGGTGTTTCAAGTGAGAGCAGAAAGTCAGGTCAGGCATTTGCGATCGCTCCAACCCCATCTCACAGAAGCGGAGAGCGAAATTTTACGGCGTGGGAGAAATGCTGCTAGTGGAGGGCCAAGGCGACTATCGCCAAAAATCTATCAAGAAGCTAGTAGCCTAGAAACTTTGATTGGATATCTTTATCTCACAGATTCTCAGCGTTTAGCTCAATTGTTAGCCAAATTAGACTTAGATTTCCCCCAAGAGGAAGAGTCTTAAATAAAACTCAAGACAGCTGGAACTACAAATTCGGACTATGTACATTAAAACCAGACACCCGATCGAAAAGTGGATTGGTTATTGGTGATTAGTAAAAGTATTGATGAGTAGCGGGGAAATAGCTTTCCGGCTGCTTAAGAGACTACTTAATTAATCACCAATTGCCTATCTCTCGAACTTACTAAAATTCCTGACAAAATAATGAGTAAAAATTACCGCAAAGAAAATCCAGGTCAGCCCAAGCGCAGTAGACCTCTCAAAGGCAGACTAAACAGACCATCGGTAAAACCAATTCGTAAGGTAAATGGTAACGTTCCCTTACCTGAACTGCGAAATAAGTCTGGCAATGAGTCTGGCAATGAATCTGGCAATGAATCTGGCAATGAACCGGGTAATGAACCGCGACGGGAACCGCGACGGGAACCGCGAGTGATAACTCGAAAGGTAACTGGACAGGAACCTCAACAGGTAAATCATGAGGTGAATGGGGAATCTGAAGATATTGATATGATCTATGGTCGTCAGTCGGTGTTAGCAGCTTTGACGAATCAGCGTGCTTTGAATCGAATTTGGATTTTGCCCCATCTGCGTTACGATCCCCGTTTTCATACATTGTTAACTCAAGCCAAAACAAATGGCACAGTAATTGATGAGGTAGAAGCGAAGCGTTTAGATTACATTACTCACAGAGGGAATCATCAAGGAATTGCGGCACAGGTTGCGCCTTATGAGTATGTGGAATTAGCAGATTTGATTTCAATAGCTAAAAGTGTTTCGGAACAACCAGTAATTGTGGTTTTGGATAGCGTTACCGATCCCCATAATTTAGGTGCAATTATTCGCACATCAGAAGCTTTGGGAGTTCATGGGATGGTGATCCCGCAACGACGGGCGGTAGGGGTGACATCAACTGTGATCAAAGTAGCGTCGGGGGCTTTAGAAAATATACCAGTTGCTAGGGTGGTGAATTTGCGATCGGCCTTAGAAGAATTAAAAGCGGCAGGTTTTTGGATTTATGGGACAGAAGCTAATACTAATCAAGCATTGCATACGGTTCAGTTTACAGGCCCCATAGTTTTGGTGGTAGGTTCCGAAGGGGAAGGTCTGAGTTTATTAACTCAACGTTGCTGTGATTTTCTCGTATCTATTCCTTTAGGAGGAAAAACGCCTAGCTTAAATGCTTCAGTTGCCGCCGGAATGGCACTGTACGAGATTTTTCGCCAACGTTGGTCAAGTACACTACACCTAGATAAGTTAAAAAAAGATACTTTGAGAAAAGAAAGGTAACAGAGTATAAAGAAATTTAAACAGAGAAGCTCAATAGACGGCATTGCATCCTAGAGGACAGGTTGAGGTCATGAAAGAAGTTTTGCTCAGCATTCTAGATTTCTTCGGTTTGGCTTGGTGGATCGAAATTATTACTCAAAAACCCCACTGTACTTACTATTTCGGCCCTTTTCTCACAGCTAAGGAAGCGCTAGTGGCTAAGACTGGCTACATAGAAGATTTAGAAATGGAAGGGGCGATGGATTTTCATGTGTTTATTAAACGCTGTAAGCCAAATAACCTGACTGTAGATGACGATTTGGGGGAGAGAATTGACCGCAAGGCTTCACCAGCTTTTAGCGGTCAGTTTTAGGACATCCGATCGCCAAGGGAGAGTTTTAAGTTGGGGGAAAGTCTGAGTTTTCAGTTGTCTCCCCTACTCCCCTACATCAGGAGTTCCCCACCTCCGACTACTTGGGGACGATCGGCAATCCAGCGATCGATATCTTGAAGTACCTGTTGTGGGATTTCCCAAGGAAAAAGATGGGCGGTGTTGGGATAACATTGCCATTGGGAGTTTTGGAGATGCTGTGCTGTTTCTAAACTTGATTCTGGGGTGATGTGGCGATCGGCTGATCCTGCCATAACTAAAGCCGGACAATTAATTTGGGAGAGCTCTGGAACTCGGTTGTATCCAGTTCTAATCGCTGTAGTTAAAGCGCGTGTAGCAGCTGATGATGTTCTTAAGTAAGCAGCAACGGCTTCTGTGGCTATAAAGTTGTAAGTAGCAGGAGTATGTTGTTGAATTAGGTAGCGAAACAGAGATTTTTTCCCGAAAGTTTCAATATTCCATTGCCAACCTGGTTGTAATTGATTTACGATCGCCGCTAATCCCGTGTAAAGGTTATCTTGCCAACTAATAGGCGGATGACTACCACGCGGACGAGCAGCGGTGGCAATTAAAATTAATCCGCTGACTTTTTCCGGGTTTCGCAAGGCTAATTCTAAAGCTAAAATGCCTCCTAATGACCACCCCAATACTAGGCAACGCTGAATTTGTAAGCGGTCTAGCAGGCTTTCCAAGTCGTTTAAATGGTCTTGCATGGCAAAATTCCCCTGACAGCGACTTTGACCATATCCGCGCAAGTCAGGGGCGATGGTTTGAAAGCGTTGAGAAAGGTGTTTGGTAAAAACGGACATACTGTTGCTAGAACCAGGATGTCCGTGTAAACAAAGAATGGGAAATCCTTTGCCTTGAATGTTAACGTTGAGTTGCATTTTTGTGGTTTGTCCTTTGTCATTAGTCATTAGTCATTTGTGAGAAATTTTGTCTAATGAGCGATAACTAATGACCAAAACATGATTAATTATTTAACACGGGCTAACACATCTTCCACGTCTGATAATTGGACTGCGCCGGAAAATGTTGCGCCATTGAGTACAAAAAATGGTGTGCCGGAAATGCCGACGCTTTCCCCTAAAATCATATCTTCGGTGATGGATTTTTCAGCGGTTTGGCGATCGCTATTAAACTTCTCCAAATCCAAGTTCAAATTTTTGGCAGTCTCCAAATAAAACTCTTCACCAAGTTTATTCTGCTGAGTAAATAAGGCATCATGATATTGCCAAAATTTACCTTGTTGCCCTGCTGCCCAAGCTGCTTTTGCTGCTGGTAAAGCTTCTGGGTGAATGCTAGATAAAGGGAAATGCTTGTAAACTAAAGTGACTTCATCCTGATGTTTTGCCATGAAGTCTTTAATAGTTTTGTGTGCTTGGGCACAGTAGGGACATTGAAAGTCAGAAAATTCTACTAAAATAATCTTTTTTGCAGGCGCTCCGGTAATTGGAGATTGACCAATTATAGCATCAGGATTGGTTTTCATTTGTGCAACAAATGCTTGTTGCGCCTGCACCAATTGATTTTGAATTTTCTGTTGGTATGCTTGTACAGATTCAACAATTGCTTCTGGATGTTGGCGGATAATTTGTAAAACTTGTTCTTCTAATTGTGGGGAAATTCTATTAGCTGCTTGGGCGGGTGATGTCCAAAGGAAGAATGTTAAAGTGAGTAGTAAAATGCAGATGCGGATTATAGGCATAAATCACCTCATGAATTGATTATCTCTAATTATTATTGTAAGTGCGATCGCAAAAGCGCGGCTCGATAAAATTTTACATAGTGGAGCAATATAGAAACCCAGTTTTTCTAAAAACCCGAGTTTCGCACAAGTTTAGGGGCGAGAAACATTTGCTGTCAAAACAACAGATTCAATAACGTTATTTTTTGGTGCAGCTGATAAAACTTCTGCATCTATAAGTTCTTTCACTTTTTCAAAAATTAAACTTTCTGTTTCTTCTCCATCGGTTAGTTTATCATAAAAATACCGATCTGATAGCCACTCTTCAAAAGCTAATTTTAACAGCCCATTTGGATAAACCTCAAACCTCCAATATGAAGATAAACGATTATCAATAACTTCAAATAATGGGGCTGGATTTTGCTGGGGATAGTAGGTATATCCATCATCGCAAATATAATACCAAATGCTTCCCTGCCATTGATAAAGAGCGTAAACTATATATTCCTTATCAATTGTTAATTGAAACTCAGTTTCTTTGGTACGACCTACAGCAGGGTCTAGGTAGGTTTCGTTGAGAAATTCTCCTGTATTAGCAATACAACGAATCCGCATAATTTAATTACCTAAAGATTTGTAGATGTTGTTTTAAGATACAGCCGTTTAAACTTGAATTCAACATTTTCAAGAGTCTGGCGATTTCGGAACCAATGAATTTGTACAGACGCTCCATTTATAATTTTGGTTTGTATACTAGCCATTTTAACCCAATCTTCAAGATTGCCACCATAGTTAGCAACTAGTCGAGACGCATCTCTTAATGGTTCTTGTGGTGTGCCGAGCAATGCAGTTCAGCGAGGTGTGGCTGTAGCTAAGAAACGCGCTCCTAATGTGGCTTACCATATAGATAAGGATGTTGATATTGGAGATATTAATAGAGGGATTGCTAGAGCTATGGTTTGGGATACAGAAAGGCTGTTGCAAAAAATAGCTTTGGTTTTTAATGATGGTAGAATTCAGGTTTTAACTAGGGAGGAATTGGATAATGGAGAAAAATTTTAATAATATTAAACAAAGGATCGAATTGGGTATCAAAAATAATATTCCTGTGGAATCAAAGTTAATTATGCTTGGGGAAATTGTATATGCAACAGAACGGCAAGATTTAACTCCAAAAGAAGCACGAGAATTGGAAGCTTTGTTAAATTTAGAAGAATCTATCAAGGATTATAAAATTATTAGAGAATTAGCAATTTTTGGGGAGTTAGTTTCAGTAGAAACTTTTTAGCGATCGCATAAATAACAGAACATAGTCCGATCGCATAACCAAAAACAACCTAATCGCACTTTTCCCACCAACACAAAAAAGAGCGATATGCAAGAGAGCAAGCTACGCGAACGCATTTTCTAAACTTAGCTGAAAAGAGCGATCGCCTAACTCAAAATAGTTCGATCGCACTTGCTAAAGAAACCCAGTTTTTCTAAAAAACCGAGTTTCTGAAAAGGTTATTAAGAATGATTTTCTTAATTCTATCTGCTAAACCTAGCCAATAATTCATCACGGGATAATTGCAACAGCAACAAGGTAAACTCTTCTGGCGGTAACTCTAACAAAGGAGCAACTATTGATTGTAGTTCCTCATCTAATACTCCAAAGCGAATTTTGAGCAAGTTTTCTACAACAATGCTTTCACCTTGCTGTATTCCTCGTTGAATACCTTGTTGTGTAGCCTCATCTAACCTCTCTAAATAAAGTGGTGATAATTCCATAATTAACTCCCTGTCTTCTGCATCTAAATTTTGATTTGTCTCTAAAATAACGCGCAGATTATACAGTAACTCTAGCGCATTTGCTCGTAAGGGGTTATCTTCTGGCAGTGCAGTTAATTCATTAATTGCTTTTTTTTGGACTGTTCCCTTACCCAAAATTCTCAGCCAGAGTGTTTCTGGAGTAGCTGGTAACTGATGAATGGCTACGATCGCAGTTTTCAACCCCTCGCCTAGTAAATAAACTCCAGGTTCCCAGTTTTCGCCATCAGAAATTGCCCTAAATTCATCTAATAAAAGTGGTGATGCTGTGGGAGTGAGAATCCATAA
>NZ_JBHFNQ010000053.1:0-6360 GCF_041929345.1 Floridaenema aerugineum BLCC-F46 | reverse complement strand
TTGTGGTAAATAAGACCAGATGATACTAGCAATAATCGCCTTCAGTAATTCAGTTTTTCCACTTCCAGTAGTACCACCAATCAAAAAGTGACAGGTATCAGTATCAGTTAAATCGGCATAGATTAATTCACCATTTAGGTTGACACCTATAGCAATTAACAACGATTCTACTAATTGAGGACGAAAACTTATATAATCAGAGAAAGCTAACATCTGTCTTTCAGTTCGGGGAATGTCGATCGCTACATAACCACCATCTCTACTGATAAATGGTGTATACTTCAATGCTAATTCGGCTGCTAAATCCTCAGCCAATGCTTTAACGGTATTAATTCGTTGTGGTTTAAGCGATTGGTTTAGTTTGATATGACAACGAACAAAACTAGCACCAACTAAGGAATCAATCCAATTAGCTGATATACCAAACAGGGAGTAGGGGGTAGGGGTTAGGGGTTGGGGGTTAGGGAAGAATTTAACTTCCGTTTTCAAGAGCACGAATTAATGCTGATAACAATTTACCCACTGATTCACATTGATTAAGGAGGGAATCAATAACATCTGAAGGGTTTAACTTAACTCTTTTTGATAGCTGCAATATTTGCCTTTAATCCTTTGATAGTGGCATCTACATCAACCATTTCATTAAGTGGCTTTTGTTGGTAATTGCGATGTGGAAGAAAGTCAATTTCTGAGTTACGATAACTGTTTTTCGGATTTCTTGGATTTAAGTCATCCAAAAACAATTGACGATAATCTTGATGGCGAATCAATACCTCCAAACGTTCCTGTTCTAATTGTTCTCTACCTGCTTTTAGTTCGGCTTGAGCATCTGCTAAATCTGCCAAATATTGCTGATACGCATGATTAATTTCTCGCCTTGCTGCTATTTCCCTTGGTGGACAAGAGAAGCTGATTTCATAATTACGAACTGGCTTGTTAGTTGGAGTACCATGAGGATGATATTGGTCAAAAATATCCTCACTTTCATGGTACATATAGACTGATAAACCGCTAGTTTGTGCTGCTTTAATGTCATCATCAGACAAGAATGGTTCGTGATGCTCTAAATGACGATGCCAAATAGCGATCGCAGGTTCATTACCCCACCTAAATTCAAACCTATCGCGTTGATTTTTGGCAAGGTTTGGTAACTGCTTAATCGTGCCATCTTTAATGATGATGCCACCAATCTCCAACTGACTTTTATTTCGTTTACAAATGCTTTTGATAGCATCGATTTGACGAGGTGTTAGTGTAGTTTTGTACCGTTTTTGAGAAGGCGAATTATGACGACAAGTACAAGTGCAATCATCACCTTGAGGATTGGTGTATCGATAATTAGGCATGGTTTTTCATTTGTTGGTGTACCCAGCATTTTCTAAACATTTAGTAAGCTGTTCGAGCTTGGTATTAACCTCTTTCAGTTGGGCATTATTTTGCTTGATTTGGTCGCGCAATAAGCGATTATCATCTACTAACTTGAGGTTATTACGAGTTAACGAACGTACTCTATCGGAGTTACTAACTTCCACAAACCTAGTGCCAATAAAAATACCAACGCCTAGTACAGAAAGCAGTAACAACGTTTTCATCAAAATCGCTAAACTATAGCTTCGATGAGGCGATGAAGTAGAACCGAAAGTCATGCTCTTACCTCCCCAATTATTTAATCGTTCACCAAGAAAGTTTGGTCATTTTTGCTGAAGATGAGCTTTTTTCTTAGCTCCAAAACAAAAACTTTAGTTAGTTCGTATTGTTCGCTAATGTCGTCAAACAAACAAGTAACAGTTCGTTCTTCAGTTCTACCGGAATTGCAGTACTGGATAGTCGGGGTTAATCGGCGTATTTTCATTTGTCGTTCACTTTATTGATTCCACACATCGCTTAACTGCCTGTAGTTTATTTTGGGCTGCTATAGCTTCTCTCCTGGCATTCTCTAGTGCAATATTTTGCTGGTTTTGTGCCACAATGTAGCCGATACTAAAGATTACTAAACAAGTAAGAAACAATCCAAAGATTAAAGGCAAATGGTTATTTTCTGATTCAGTATTGGCACAATTATTAGTAGCGTAATCCTCCTGATAACTGTAAGTGCGACTGACGATGGCAGCGGGAGTAGCTACACGAATTGGTAAGCGAATAGTTCTGGTTTTTGACATCACTATAACCTGCCAATTAATTCGGATACTATTGCCCAACAATCGGTCGGTAATACCCAATTCCAAAGTCCAAACATCTGTAATCACCTCATCGAAATTTCTATGATTGTTTGCCATTCTTGCCACTGTTGTTGCTGCTGTTGTTGGTAGAGACAACTTCTTTGCTGGTGGGTAAGGCGGTAATATTCAAGTTGATACCGCCTAGTACGTTTGGGAGTTGTGCCTCTATTTCGGTGACTAAATTATCGCTATCGTAATCTGGATTTATGCCATATAATGCTGCTTCCAAAATTTGGTAACTTTGGTCTACCTTTTGCTGCACTTCTGGGCTATATGCAATCTTTAAAGGCAGGGGTTAGGGGGTAGGGGTTAGGGGTTAGGGAACATGAGAGGGGATAGGGGTCAGGTGTTAGGTAATAGGGAAACTTTAAGGGTTAGGGGTCAGGTGTTAGGTGATAGGGAAACTTTAGGGGATAGGGGTCAGGGGGTAGGTGATAGGGAAGAAGAAGAAAATTTCCCCAACACCTAACACCTAATTCTTTTTCCCTATCACCTAACCCCCAACACCCAACACCTAATTCTTTTTCCCTAACACCCAACCCCTAACCCCTAACCCCTGCTTTTGGCTATCTTGTCCGTAGCGAATTCGGGATAAAACGGCGATCGCTTCTTTTCGAGATATGCCAAATTCCAGTTGTGTAGGTTGCATACGGAAAAATCGGGTTTTATTTATTAATGCTGATGCGGAATATTACGCAGGTAGAGCTCAGAATTATTTGCGTCCCGAACATATTGAAAAGATTACCTGGGTGTTTGAAAATTTTCAGGCTTTACCGGGTTATTCGGCTGTGGTGACAAAGCAGGAATTGGCAGAAAATGATTATAACTGCAATATTCACCGCTATGCGGATAACGCGCCACCGCCAGAACCGCAGGATGTGAAGGCTCATTTATTGGGGGGAATTCCTAAAGTTGAAGTAGAGGCAAAGCGTCCATTGTTAGAGGCGCATGGATTCGATCCAACTAGGATTTTAGTGGAGCATTGTTAATGGATTATTTAAATTTTATTGCCTCAATTACGGAAAGAGGGCAGATTAAAAATTTTATTGAATCTGATGCTGGCGTTCAACAACAAGAAGGCAAGCTTTATAGTGTTTTTACTGCTTGGTGGCAACTTCATGCACCAAGTTTGGGCGAGTTGCCAAAAACTAAGAAAGTGATGGAATTACGGGGGGAGTTTTTACGCTCTTTTGTTGATAGTTTGGAACCTGTAGGATTGCTCGATCGCTTCAAAGTTGCGGGGGTAGTGGCGAGTTGGTGGGATGAGGTGAAGTATGAACTCAGAACCTTATCAGAATCGGATTTTGGCGGATTAGTTGATAGTTGGGTGGATACGATTCGGGATGCTTTGGAAGAGGATGAAGAGGAGCAGAAAAATCAGACGAAATTCGACCCGCTTAATCATAAGTTGGTGGTGCGGTTGATGCCGAATTATCTGGAGGAAATTGCCGATGCTGAGGCGAAAATTGCCGAGTTAGAGCAGCAAAAAGAAGCGTTTGAACGGGGGGAAGATGCAGAAGTTGATGAGGCAGAAGCCAGTGAAGATGATGCAGAAGCAGTTAATTTTGTCAAGGAATTGGAGACAAGATTAAAGACGCTGAAAGCGACGATTAAGGAACCGAAAAAGGAACTAAAAACTTTGAAAAAATCGTCTTTGTTGTATAGGGATAAAATTGCCGAGATTGAGCAATCTTTGGGGTTGGTTGAAGCAGAAATTGCCGAAATTGAGGAACAATTGAAACCTTATAATGAGATGAAAAAGCAGTTAGCGGCAGCGAAGGGAAAATTGAGGACGCTAAAGAATGAATTGGTGAAACGTTTGGAGGCTAAACGGGCGACTTTGACGGATGAAGATTGTCAGAGGTTGGTGTTAGCGACTTTCGAGGATGGGTTAACGGCTGAATTAGAGCGATATGTCACAGCACACCGTCAGCAGGTGATTGCGACGGTAGAGAATTGGTGGGATAAGTATCGGGTGACTTTGCAGGATATTGAAACGGAACGGGATGCAGCGGTGAAGCATTTGAGTGAGTTTTTGAGTGGGTTGGGGTATGCTTAAACTAATGCCGTCACCAAAACATAGTTGAAAATTTAGTGAATGTAAATTATGGAAAACTTAATTATTCTCAATGATGTGGCGTTACCATCTCAGCTTTTGGAAGCAACTGAGAAGGTTGTAAAAGCAGGAAAAGCTAAGAGTAGAAATGAACTGATTGCTAGGGCTTTGCGTAAAGAATTGGCAGCAATAAAACGTGCTGAAATTGATGCAGAGTTAGCAGAAATGGCTAAAGATCCTGAAGATCAGAAGGAAGTATTACAAATGGAAGCTGAATTTGCTAATGCTAGTTGGGAAGCATGGCAAATAGGAGAGTCAGAATATAAAAAGGGGTAGAGATCGCACAACTAAATAAAGCGTTATTAATTGCGATCGATTTGCCTGGACAGTTCGATGATGACATTGATATTTAGCAGCATCGCTTAAGTTTGTAAGTGGGTTGGGGTATGCGTGAGACTTTGGTTAAAACTGAGGAGTTTAAGGATTCGCCGTTAGGTCTAATCCCTAAAGACTGGAGGGTTTCTAGGTTCGGTGATCTAGTAGCATCTTTAACTTTAGGAACAACTACTAGAGGAGTAAGTGAAATAGATAGGAATGTTCCACTTATAAAAATGGGGAACTTAGGTTGGGGTGAATTATTACTCGAAGATGTAGAGTGGGTACACAAAAATTCTGTTCCAGATATTGCAACTGTAACGCTTCAATATCGAGATTTTCTTTTCAATACTAGAAACACCCCTGAGCTTGTAGGAAAAACTGCTGTTTGGCGCAATCACTTACCCGAAGCAATACATGATAACAATATCTTGAGAGTTCGCTTTAAAGCTGGTATTGCTTCACCCTTTGTTTGTGCTTATATGAGCAGTGGTATTGGCAAAGATAGGGTTCATGCTCTATCTACAGGAACTACAAGTGTTGCTGCTATCTATAAAAGTTTATCAACTGTTCGCCCACCTCGCTATTCCTCAAACAGAATTCTTCATTCCAGATCTGTTTTATATTGAAATCGCAAATATCTTTTGGAAATATGTTCGCGCCGGACTTTACGCTGCTGCGGATGTTCCCCCAGACTTAGCTACCCTGAAAACTTTCCCTCTGCAACTTGTTTCTATGGCTGAACTAATGGAAGAAGCCGTTAATATTGCCATAGCTTACGGAATTTCCGCTTATGATGCTTCTTATATTGCGCTTTCTCACCGAGTCAGCGCCCCTTTACCCCGCATTTCTCACAAACAATAAAAAATCAATTTACATGACCTGATGTAAGACTTTTTTTTGATACATCATCAATTGAAATTTAGGTAGGGAAATAAGTTAAGTATAATTCGTGATTTATCAAGATAAAATAGTTACTCTATTTATCTTAGTACTGAAATCGAAATGCTGTGTTCATAAAATTAAACGTTACAAAACCCGGCTTAGATAAAACCAAGCCAAAGTCTCATTAATTAGAGACTTAGAAAATGCACCTTGACTTTAGATTAAGCGGTATTTGGGAGCATTTTTAAGCATCTGTAAGCAGCAGCAAAGATATGTTTGTACGGACAAGAGCTAGTAATCGCAACTAAAATTCGCCCGGCGCTTACAGTAATCAATGCGCCTAGTTTCAGTAATTTAGTACGAATCCTTGTTCTAGATCATCAGGACAATGTTCGAGACGGTTTAATGTACTTTTTCCGGCTAAAATGACTGGCTCATTTTCTCTACCAATTCTTTTTCCTAATGCTATAGCAAACATTGGCTCATGACGTAATTCCTCGTGATCATTTAAGTCTTCATACCCCATGACCAGACCTTATATCCTTTGTGTAATTAAGCTTTCTACTGTATGGTCAATTCGATTTGGTTTTCGGTAATCTTGGAAACACTGTGCAAACTGTGATGTTATTTGTAGTTTTCTGTCTATTTCAGCAATTAAACTTAATCCGGCATCCGATGTTACCTGTCCACCCTGGAAATTAACTACAACTGGGGGCGATTTTGGTTGCTCAAATTTGAACTGTTTTGGGAGTGAGCGCGAAGCTTGTTGGGTCATACTTTATAACTGCTGAAATCCTTGCTATGTATAGATTTTAGCAGTTTTTT